>JBEGRT010000220.1:0-3338 GCA_041180305.1 Pseudomonadota bacterium | reverse complement strand
AACCGCTGCGTCGACCGCAGCAAGATGTGCATGGGCACGATGATGGCCATCGACGAGACGGGCGGTGGCGGCAAGGCCGGCATCGCCGGTCTGACCCGCCAGACCTGGCGTGGTACCGAGCGCACCGTCGTCGCCGGCCTGTGCACCCCCGCGAATCCCGAGGGCCGCACCGCCCTGGTCGCTGACGCCCAACCTGCCGGGAAGCTCTGATGTCCGCCACCTATCCTGTCGACAACCATCCGCTGTTCGGGCGACTGAGCCTGGGCGCGCTGCCGCTGCACGAACCCATCGTCCTGGCCACCTTCGGTGGCGTGGTGCTGGGCGGCCTCGTGATGCTGGCGCTGATGACGAAGTTCCGCCTGTGGGGCCCGCTGTGGCGTGACTGGATCACCAGCATCGACCACAAGAAGATCGGCATCATGTACATGGTGCTGGGCGTGATCATGCTGCTGCGCGGCTTCGCCGATGCGCTGATGATGCGCGGCCAGCAGGCGCTGGCCCACGGCGGCGCCGAGGGTTACCTGAACGCCCACCACTACGACCAGGTCTTCACCGCCCACGGCGTGATCATGATCTTCTTCGTGGCGATGCCCTTCGTCACGGGATTCATGAACTACGTGGTGCCGCTGCAGATCGGTGCCCGTGACGTGGCCTTCCCGTTCCTGAACAACTTCAGCTTCTGGATGACCACCGGCGGTGCCGTGCTCATCATGGCGTCGCTGTTCGTGGGCGAGTTCGCGCGCACCGGCTGGCTGGCCTATCCGCCGCTGTCGGGCATCCTGGCCGATCCGGGCGTCGGGGTGGACTATTACCTGTGGAGTCTGCAGGTGGCCGGCGTGGGTACCACGCTGTCGGGCATCAACCTGATCGCGACCATCGTCAAGATGCGCGCGCCGGGCATGACGCTGATGAAGATGCCCGTCTTCACCTGGACCTCGCTGTGCACCAACGTGCTGATCGTCGTCAGCTTCCCGGTGCTGACCGCGGCCCTGGTGCTGCTGACGCTGGACCGCTACGTCGGCACCAACTTCTTCACCACCGACCTGGGCGGCAACGCCATGGTCTACGTGAACCTGATCTGGATCTGGGGCCACCCCGAGGTCTACATCCTGGTGCTGCCGATCTTCGGCATCTTCAGTGAAGTGGTCTCGACCTTCAGCGGCAAGCGCCTGTTCGGCTATGCCTCGATGGTCTACGCCACGGTCGTGATCACCATCCTGTCGTACCTGGTGTGGCTGCACCACTTCTTCACGATGGGCTCGGGGGCGAGCGTCAACTCGTTCTTCGGCATCACGACGATGATCATCTCGATCCCCACGGGCGCGAAGATCTTCAACTGGCTGTTCACGATGTACCGCGGCCGCATCCGCTTCGAGGTGCCGATGCTGTGGACGATGGGCTTCATGATCACCTTCGTGATCGGCGGCATGACCGGCGTGCTGCTGGCCGTGCCCCCGGCGGACTTCCAGCTGCACAACAGCCTGTTCCTGATCGCCCACTTCCACAACGTGATCATCGGTGGCGTGGTCTTCGGCGCCTTCGCCGGCATCACCTACTGGTACCCGAAGGCCTTCGGCTACAAGCTGCATGACGGCCTGGGCCGTGCCTCGTTCTGGTTCTGGTTCATCGGCTTCTACCTCGCGTTCATGCCGCTGTACGTGCTGGGCCTGATGGGCGTCACCCGCCGCGTCAGCCAGTTCGCCGACACCTCGCTGCAGCCGTACTTCGTGGTCGCGGCCATCGGTGCGGTGCTGATCGCCGCGGGCATCGGCTGCTTCGTGCTGAACATCGGCTGGAGCTACCTGAACCGTGCCAAGCAGCGCGACCTGCACGGCGACAGCTGGGAGACCGGCCGCACGCTGGAGTGGAGCACCGCCTCGCCGCCGCCGGACTACAACTTCGCCTTCACGCCCATCGTCCACGAGCGCGATGCCTGGCACCACATGAAGCAGGCCGGCGCGCAGCGTCCGACCAGCGGCTTCCAGCCGATCCACATGCCGGCCAACACGGCCGCGGGCATCGTGATCGCCGGTCTGTCGACCGTGCTGGGCTTCGCGCTGATCTGGCACATGTGGCTGGTGGCCGCCGCGTCCTTCGCCGCGGTCGTGATCGCCTCGATCATCCACACCTTCAACTACAAGCGGGATTACCACATCCCGGCTGACGCGGTGACGCGCAGCGAAGCAGAGCGCACCGCCCAACTGGCCGCGCTCGGCCGCAGCGCCTGATCGCGCCTGACCCGGAGACCCAACCCCATGTCCTCCTCCACGGCACACACCGCGCCCGGCGCGCTGAACTTCTACGACGACGGCAGCCACCATCCGCAGCAGGGCACCCTGCTCGGCTTCTGGCTGTACCTGATGAGCGACTGCCTCATCTTCGCCGTGCTGTTCGCCACCTACGGCGTGCTCGGCCGCAGCTACGCGGCGGGCCCCTCGGGCGCCGATCTGTTCGACCTGCCGCTGGTGGCCGTCAACACGGCCTTCCTGCTGCTGTCGTCGATCACCTACGGCATGGCCGTGATCGCGATGCAGAAGCGCGACAAGTCCAAGGTGCTGATCTGGCTGGCCATCACCGGCCTGCTGGGCGCGGCCTTCATCGGCCTGGAGCTCTACGAGTTCAAGCACCTGATCCATGAAGGTGCCGGCCCGCAGCGCAGCGCCTTCCTGTCGTCGTTCTTCGCGCTGGTCGGCACGCACGGCCTGCACGTGAGCTTCGGCATCATCTGGCTGATCACGCTGATGGTGCAGGTCAACAAGCTGGGCCTGACCGCCGCCAACCGCCGCCGCCTGATGTGCCTGTCGATGTTCTGGCACTTCCTGGACGTGGTGTGGATCGGCGTGTTCACCTTCGTCTACCTGATGGGTTCGATGCCGGCCGTCTGAGCCTGCATCACCCGCGCAACGCACATCCACCGGAGACACGCACACCATGGCGCACGATCCGCACGCCCACGGCCATGACGGCCACCACGGCGACCACGCAGACCACGACGACGACGGCGCGGCCGACTACCACGCCAGCGTCGGCGGCTACGTCAAGGGCTTCATCCTGGCGGTCATCCTGACGGCCATCCCCTTCTGGCTGGTGATGGGCAAGGTGCTGCCCTCGCCGGGCATGACGGCCTTCGTCATCCTGGCGCTGGGCGCCGTCCAGATCGTGGTCCACATGGTCTACTTCCTGCACATGAACGTGAAGGTCGAGCAGGGCTGGTCCATGCTGGCCCTGATCTTCACCGTCGTGCTGCTGGTGATCATGCTGTCGGGTTCGATCTGGGTGATGTACCACCTGAACACGAACCTGATGCCGGTCCACGAGATCAAGAACCTGCCGTAAGG
>JBEGRT010000219.1:0-8203 GCA_041180305.1 Pseudomonadota bacterium | reverse complement strand
GAGCCGCCTGCCGAGTCGCCCTCGACGATGTAGATCTCGCACAGTGCCGGATCCTTTTCCTGACAGTCCGCGAGCTTGCCCGGCAGCCCCATGCCGTCGAGCACCCCCTTGCGGCGCGTCATCTCGCGGGCCTTACGGGCCGCTTCACGCGCACGCGCGGCCTCGACGATCTGGTTGCAGATGATCTTGGCGTCGGGGGGGTTCTCCAGCAGCCAGTCGGTCAGCAGGCGGCTGACGATGTCTTCCACCGGCGCACGCACTTCCGAGCTCACCAGCTTGTCTTTCGTCTGGCTGCTGAACTTGGGCTCGGGCACCTTCACCGACACCACGCAGGCCAGGCCTTCGCGCATGTCGTCGCCACCCACATCGACCTTGGCCTTCTTGGCCAGCTCGTTGTCTTCGATGTACTTGTTGATGACGCGGGTCATCGCGGCGCGCAGGCCGGTCAGGTGGGTGCCGCCATCGCGCTGCGGGATGTTGTTGGTGAAACAGAGCACGTTCTCGTTGTAGCTCTCGTTCCACTGCATGGCCACTTCCACGCCCACGTTGGTGCCGTTCTCGGACACCTTGTCACCTTGCGCATGGAAGATGTTGGGGTTGAGGATGTTCTTGCCCTTGTTGATGAACTCCACAAAGCCCTTGACGCCACCGGCGTAGGCGAAGTTGTCTTCCTTGTTGTTCCGTTCGTCGATCAGGCGGATCTTGACGCCGTTGTTCAGGAAGCTGAGTTCACGCAGGCGCTTGGCCAGGATGTCGTAGTGGTACTCGTTGTTCTCTTTGAAGATCTCGACGTCGGGCAGGAAGTGCACCTCGGTGCCGCGCTTGTCGGTCTCGCCGATCACCTTCATGGGGCTGACTTCGACGCCGTCGCGCACTTCGATCAGGCGGTCTTGCGGCACGCCCTGCTTGAACTCGATGTGGTGCACCAGGCCGTCGCGGCGCACCGTCAGGCGCAACCACTTGGAGAGGCCGTTCACGCAGCTCACGCCCACGCCGTGCAGGCCGCCTGACACCTTGTAGCTGTTCTGGTTGAACTTGCCGCCGGCGTGCAGCTCGGTCAGCGCAATTTCAGCGGCCGAACGCTTGGGCTCGTGCTTGTCGTCCATCTTCACCCCGGTCGGGATGCCGCGGCCGTTGTCGACCACGCTGATGGAGTTGTCGGTGTGGATGGTCACCACGATGTCGTCGCAGTGGCCGGCCAGGGCCTCGTCGATCGAGTTGTCGACCACCTCGAACACCAGGTGGTGCAGGCCGGTGCCGTCCGACGTGTCGCCGATGTACATGCCCGGGCGCTTGCGCACCGCCTCCAGGCCTTCCAGGATCTGGATGGAACCTTCGCCGTAGCCAGTGTCTGCGGGGGTGGGGGTGGTGTCGGTCATGTCTCGCCCGGGAATGAAAAAGAGCCCGGTCTCTTACGACAAGGCTCTGACATTTTACCTGGGATGCCAAGGCCTTCGAAAAGAAAGCCGTGGCAGGAAGGCCTCAGATGCGCATCGGCATCACCACGTACTTGAAGCCCTCGAACTCGGGGTTGGTGATCAGCGCCGAGCTGTTGGCGTCGTGCAGCGACACGGTCACCATGTCCTGGCTCATGTTGGCCAGCACGTCCATCAGGTAGCCCACGTTGAAGCCGATCTCGAAGGTGTCGCCACCGTAGTCGATTTCGAGCTCTTCCTTGGCCTCTTCCTGTTCGGCGTTGCTCGAAGCAATGCCCAGCAGGCCAGGTGCGAAGTTCAGGCGCACGCCCTTGAACTTTTCGCTGGTCAGGATGGCCGCGCGCTGCAGGCTGGCCAGCAAGGTGGTGCGGCCCAGGGTGATGTGGTGCTTGTGGTTCTTGGGGATGACGCGGTTGTAGTCGGGGAACTTGCCCTCGACCAGCTTGGTCACGAACTCCAGCTCACCGAAGCGGAACTTGGCCTGGTTGCCCGCGAACTGCATCTCGATGAGTTTTTCTTCCTCGCCCTTGCCGTCGTCCTTGAGCAGGCGCTGCAGCTCCAGCACGGTCTTGCGCGGCAGGATGACTTCCTGCTTGGGCATGTCCACTTCCAGCGTGGCCTGCGCCAGCGCCAGGCGGTGGCCGTCGGTGGCCACCAGGGTCAGGCTGTTGCCTTCGGCCACGAACAGGATGCCGTTGAGGTAGTAACGGATGTCGTGCACGGCCATGGCGAAGTGCACCTGGCCGATCAGCATCTTCAGGGTCTTTTGCGGAACGCTGAAGGCGGGGCCGAAATCGGCCGCTTCCTGCACCAGGGGGAAGTCTTCTGCCGGCAGGGTCTGGAGCACGAATTTCGACTTGCCACCCTGCAGGGTCACCTTGTTCTGGTTGGCCGTCAGCGACACGACCTGGTCGCTGGGCAGGCTCTTGAGGATGTCACCCAGCTTCTTGGCGCCCACCGTGGTGGCGTAGTCGCCTTCATCACCGCCCAGCTGGGCCGTGGTGCGGATCTGGATCTCCAGGTCGCTGGAGATCAGCTCGAGCGTCTGGCCCTTCTTGCGCAAGAGCACGTTGGCCAGGATGGGGAGGGTATGGCGTCTTTCAACGATGCCACTGACCGATTGCAAGGCCGAAAGGACTTTTTCCTGGGCTTCTTTCAACACAATCATTTCTGTCTTTCAGGGTGGTCGTTGTAGTAGAGGGCAGCACTTTTCTGTGAACAACGCTATTTTGTCTTGTTCTATCAATGCTTTAGGCCCTGGACAAGCCTGTGCACCACTGGGGTCGGGCAATTGGGGACAACAGACAACAACTTTGGATTTTGGCCGAGGCCTGTGGACAAGGGGGTGTTTGTCCTTTTTTTATGCACAGGGTTGTTCTGAAGGGGTCCAGGCGAAAAAAAGAGGCCTGGTGGCCTCTGGTGGGGTGGGAAGGGGCCTGACAGGCCCGGGGAAGGGGCTGGATCAGCCTTGGATCAGCCCTTGAGGGTCTGCTCCAGCACGTGCAGCTGCTGGTTGAGCTCGGTGTCCTTGCCGCGCTCGCCCATGATCTTGCGCACGGCGTGCAGCACGGTGGTGTGGTCACGGCCCCCGAACAGCTCGCCGATCTCGGGCAGGCTCTTCTGGGTGAGTTCCTTGGCAAGGTACATGGCGATCTGGCGCGGGCGGGCGATGCTGGCCGGGCGCTTCTTGGAATACATGTCGGCCACCTTGATCTTGTAGAAGTCGGCGACCGTTTTCTGGATGTTTTCCACCGAGATCTGCCGGTTCTGGATGGACAGCAGGTCTTTCAGGCTCTCGCGGGCCAGGTGGATGGTGATTTCCTTGTGGCTGAACTTGGCGAAGGCCAGAACCTTGCGCAGGGCGCCTTCGAGCTCGCGCACGTTGGCCCGCACGTTCTTGGCCACGAAGAAGGCCACGTCTTCGGGCATCTCGATGCCTTCCTGGGCCGCCTTCTTGATCAGGATGGCCACGCGCATTTCGAGTTCTGGGGGCTCGATGGCCACCGTCAGGCCCGAGTCGAAGCGCGAGGTCAGGCGTTCATCGATGTTGGCCAGACCCTTGGGGTAGGTGTCTGACGTCATGATGATGTGCGCCTTCTTGGCCAGCAGGGCTTCGAAGGCGTTGAAGAACTCTTCTTGCGTGCGGTCCTTGCCGGCGAAGAACTGCACGTCGTCGATCAGCAGCAGGTCGAGGCTGTGGTACTTGGCCTTGAGCTCGTCGAAGGTCTTGCGCTGGTAGTTCTTGACCACGTCGCTGATGAATTTTTCAGCGTGCAGGTACAGGATGCGGGCGTCGGGCTTGTCCTTGAGCAGCTGGTTGCCCACCGCGTTCATCAGGTGGGTCTTGCCCAGGCCCACGCCGCCGTAAATGAACAGCGGGTTGTACATGTGGCCGGGCGTGCTGGCCACGTGCAGGGCCGCGGTGCGCGCCATCTGGTTGGCACGGCCGGGCACCAGGTTGTCGAAGGTCAGGGCCGAATTCAGGCCCATGACCTGGGGCGTGTCGCCACCACGGCGGGGCTGGCTGCGGCTTTCGTGGGGTGCGGCGGCGCTCATGCCACCGGCCATGCCGTGGCCCTGGCCCGTGTGCGGGGCCAGATCGGCCAGCGTGATGGTGTGTGGGCCGGCGCTGGGCGGCAGCGGGTTGGGCGGCGGTTCCTGGCCCATGTGGGCCTGCTGACCGGACGGAGCCCCGCGGCCCATGGCGCGGGCGGCCAGGGAGTTGGGCGGCACGGCCATGCCGCGGCCTGCAGTGGGTGGCGTGCCTGCGCCCACGGGCGGGCGCACCAGCCCGGCGGCGTTGGCGGGCATGACGCGGCCTGCGGTTTGCGGCGGCAGCATCACGCCCGGGCGGGCCATGGCCATGCGGGTGCCCTGGGTGATGTCCAGGCGGAAGGGGCCGCCGATCACATCGGCCAGCAAGGCTTCCAGGCGCGCGCTGTACTGCGTGCGCACCCAGTCGAGGATGAATCGGTTGGGTGCCTTGAGGGTGACCAGCACCGTGCCCTCGTCGTCCAGGCTCACTTCGGCAGACGGCAGCGGGCGAATCCAGGTGTTGTACTGCTGCTCGGGCAGCTCGGCCTGCAGGCGTTCGAGCGTCTGGATCCACAGCGCGGCCAGGCCGGGGTCGGTGTCTTGGGCGATGCTGGGATCGACGGCGCTCATGGATGTGGACAAGTGCTCGGGCGGGGGACGGATTCTAAGCCCGATCTGACGGGTTGCCGACAGGTTATCCACAGAACTTTTTCATGACCATCCTCTTGATGACCCATTGACGCCTTGCCTGAAAACTGCTGTAATCGCGTGTTCGACCCTGTATGGGCCCGTGGCAATCGTTTCGCGGGCTGACAAGATTCCCAACGACAACGTAGGCTGCTGAAGTCCGAGAGATCGGCCCGTCACGCCAGGATCCCGATGATCCTGACACGGACAGGAAACCCAAGCGGTCTGAAGGAAACATCATGAAGCGTACCTATCAACCCTCCAAAACCCGTCGCGCCCGCACCCATGGCTTCCTGGTCCGCATGAAGACCAAGGGCGGCCGCAAGGTCATCAACGCCCGTCGCGCCAAGGGCCGCAAGCGTCTGGGCCTGTGATCCCGGCCGGGCAGTTGCCCGGTTGAGGTTCTGGTTCTCATGACGAACCGGCAGCAACTGCTGCCCAGCCTGCAGGCTGCACGAGGGTGTCCGACCTGTTCGGACGCACGCTCGGCAGCCTGAACTCTTTGGGGAATTGCCCTGGGGCATTGCGCCCCATGCAACCCGGCCGAACCTTGCACCCTTCCACCGACACCGCGCCATCCCCACGGATGAGCCCCCTGGCCCTGAAGCCCAAACTGGCTTCGGCGGACTTCCAGCAGGCCCTGGGCACCCGCCCTGTGGCCCGCAGCGCGCATTTCGCGGTGCATTTTGCGGTGCCTTCCCTGCTGAAAAAACGCCTTCCTGAAGGGCAGTTGTCAACAGGGCAGGGCCAGCACGATGTCGAGCCTGTGGAAGAAGTGCGCACTCACCTGCGTGTGTGGCGCCTGGGGCTGGTCGTGCCCAAGAAAATGGCCCGCCGCTCGGTCACGCGCCAGCTGATCAAACGGCAGGCGCGCGAGTTGTTCCGCCTGCATGCCCAGGCCCTGGAAGCGGCCGGCTGGTTGCACGATGCGCAACCCGTGGGCAACTGGGTGCTGCGCCTGAAGGCGCCCTACGCCAAGGCCGATTGGCCCAGTGCGGCTTCCGAGCCTTTGCGTGCGGCCGTGCGCCAGGAAATCCTCTCGGTGCTGCAGCAATGCATTCGCGGGGGCAAGGGCGGCGCCCGCCCCGGAAACAAGGCATGATGCGCGTCGGCTTGACCCTGCTGCGGGGGCTGCGACAAGGCAGCCTGGCGGTGCTGGTCGGGCTGGTCAAGGCCTATCGGTTTTTCCTGAGCCCCTGGCTGGGGTCGGCCTGCCGTTTCACCCCGACCTGCTCGGCCTATGCCCTGCAGGCCCTGGAGCAGCATGGCCCGGCCGCCGGCACCTACCTGGCCGCTCGGCGCCTGGCCCGCTGCCACCCGTGGTGCGATGGCGGGCATGACCCGGTGCCCGCTCAGCGGCCACGATTCTTTTCCTTTCCATCCAGTGAGCGTGATCTCTCATGAATGACATGCGTCGGACCGTCCTGTGGTCGGTGTTTGGCTTTTCCCTGCTGATGCTGTGGGACGGTTACCTGCGTCACACCGGCCAGCCTTCGATGTTCGCCCCGGCACCTGCTGCTTCGGCGGTGGCGGCCGATGCCGCGTCGGCTGCTTCGGCCGCCCTGAGCGCCAGTTCGGGTGCCGTGCCCTCTGCCACTGCCGTGGCCGCTGCTGCGGCTTCGGGTGCCAGTGCCCCGGCCGTGCTGCCCCGTGAAGTGGTGGTGGTCGAGACCGACACCGTGCGCGCTTCGATCGACAGCGTGGGTGGCAACATCGTCAAGCTCGAACTGCTCAAGCACACCGACCAGGACGACCGCAGCAAGCCCGTGACCTTGCTGCACCAGAGCGGCCAGCGTGTGGAAGTGGCCCAGAACGGCCTGATCGCAGCCGGCACCAACCTGCCTGACCACACCACCAGCATGAAGGTGGTCAGTACCGAGCGCAAGCTGGCCGATGGCCAGGACGCGCTGGTGGTGAAGCTGGAATCTGCCGAAGTCGGTGGCGTCAAGCGCCTGCTGAGCTACAGCTTCCCCCGTGGTGGCTACCTGGTCGATGTGAAGCAGGAAGTGGTCAACGGCAGCGCTCAGGCCCTGAACCCGCAGTGGTACGTGCAGCTGCAGCGTGATGGCCAGGTGCCGTCCATGTCGGGCTTCTTCGGTGCGCCCACCTCGTACACCGGTGCCGCGTTTTACACGGCCGATGCCAAGTTCCAGAAGGTGGACTACGCGCACATCGCCGACAACAAGGCCGAGTTCGTCAAGAGTGCGAACAACGGCTGGGTGGCCACGGTCCAGCATTACTTCGCTGCGGCCTGGCTGAACACGGCCGAGGGTTCGCGCGAGTTCTTTGCGCGCAAGGTGGGCCCTGACCTGTTCACCGTGGGGATGCTGCTGCCGGTGGGGCAGGTGGCCCCGGGCCAGAGCAAGGCCGTGAGCGCCCAGCTGTACGTGGGCCCTCAGGAAGAAAAGAAGCTCGAAAAGATCGCCCCCGGTCTGGAACTGGTGAAGGACTATGGCTGGGTCACCATCCTGGCCAAGCCGCTGTTCTGGCTGCTGGACAAGATCCACTCGGTGTTCCAGAACTGGGGCTGGTCGATCATCGCCCTGGTGGTGCTGCTCAAGGCTGCTTTCTACTGGCTGAACGCCAGCGCCTACCGCTCGATGGCCAAGATGAAGGCCATCAACCCCCGCATCATGGAGCTGCGTGAGCGCCTGAAGGACAAGCCTCAGGAGATGCAGCAGGAGATGATGCGCATCTACCGCGAAGAAAAGGTCAACCCGATTGGCGGCTGTCTGCCCATCCTGGTCCAGATCCCGGTGTTCATTGCGCTGTACACCGTGCTGCTGGCTTCGGTGGAAATCCGCCAGGCTCCGTGGATCGGCTGGATCACCGACCTGTCGATCAAGGACCCGTACTTCGTGCTGCCGGCCCTGATGACCCTGTCGACCCTGGTGCAGACGGCCCTGAACCCGACCCCTCCGGACCCGATGCAGGCCAAGATGATGTGGATCATGCCGTTGGTGTTCTCGGTGATGTTCTTCTTCTTCCCGGCTGGCCTGGTGCTGTACTGGCTGACGAACAACATCCTGTCGATCGCCCAGCAGTGGATGATCAACCGCAGCATCGAAGGCGCGAAGTGAGCCTTCTGACCTGAAGCGCACACAAGAAGGGGCCCCTCGGGGCCCCTTTTTCATGCCGGTGAGTGGCCCGGGCTCAGGCCATGAAGCCCAGGTTGCGCACAGGAAAGCGGCCCAGGTTCGGCAGGATCAGGTCCAGCGAGCTGCCGCTGGCGCCCAGCCAGGTGGCCAGGGTGGCCGCGTAGGCATCCATGGGCGTGGTGGGGATCAGGCGGCCGTTGCCGGCGTCCTCCGGGCCCTTGATCTTGACTGTGGGCCAGGCGCCGTACACACGCTGGCCTCTCACGGCACCGCCCATCACGAAGTGGTGGCTGCCCCAGCCGTGGTCGGAGCCGCTGCCGTTCGACTGCAGCGCACGGCCGAATTCCGACATGGTGAAGGTGGTGACCTGGGCGCCCAGGCCCTTGAGATCGAGCCAGGCCTGGAAGCTGTCGAGTGCGGCATCGACTTCGGCGAGCTTTTCAGCCT
>JBEGRT010000218.1:0-3586 GCA_041180305.1 Pseudomonadota bacterium | reverse complement strand
CGAGCTGATCCGCCTGCCCGATGTGTGCGGCGCAGCCCGCGCCTTGTGGGTGGGCCAGGCCGAAGCCTCCGCGTCGCTGGCCACACGGCCTGCCCTGCCCCACGCGGCCTGGGCCTGGCTGGACGTCATGAGCGCCGTGCCGCGCATCGAGGCGAGCACGGTCGAGCAGTTCGTGCCGCAGATGATCAATTACGAGGTGGTCGGCGGGGTCAACTTCCGCAAGGGCTGCTATCCAGGCCAGGAAATCGTGGCCCGCAGTCAGTACCGAGGCACGGTCAAGCGCCGCCTGCACCTGGCACAGGTCGCCCAAGTGGCTTGCGCCGAGGTGGTGAAAGCCGGCCAGGAAGTGTTCAGCGACACCGACCCCGACCAGCCTTGCGGCATGGTCGTCAATGCCGCGCCGGCACCCGAAGGGGGCTGGGTGTGCAGCCTGGAGCTGAAGCTGGAGCAGGCCCAGGCTTCGCTGCATGTGGGCTCGACCACAGGCCCGGCCCTGCGCTTGCTGCCACTGCCCTACGAGTTGCCCACCGCCGACGCCTGATCCCGCATGGTGTGACGCAGCGCACACCATGACCGCATTTCCACGCGGAATGCGCACAGAAAAGCACCCTGCAGCGTGATCTGCATCACCTGCAGGGCTTGGCCTGACGTACAGTGCCGCCATGAGGTCGCTGTACGTTTACTACAAAGTGGATCCCACCCAGTCCGTGGCGCTGCGCGAGGCCGTGTACCGGTGGCATCAGGGGTTGCGCAATGACATGCCGGGCCTGGTGGCAGCCCTGCACCAGCGGGCTGACAGCCCTGCCACCGAGCCCCTGACCTGGATGGAGACCTACCATTTCAACGGGCATCCCAGCGACAAGGCCTGGTCGGATTTCGAGCAACTGCTCGCGGCGCAGGCCGGCCAACTCCCGCCGGGCATCGTGGGCCCGCGCCACGTGGAGCGCTTCGAGCGGCTGCACGCCGCACGCAACCACGACTGACGCCCCATCATTTTCAGGAAGCCCCCCATGTGCCTGGTGACCCTTGCCCTGGACCTGAACAGCCGCTTCCCTTTTGTCCTGGCGGGCAATCGGGACGAGTTTTTCCAACGCGAAACAGCCCGACTGGGCTGGTGGGAAATGCCCGGGCAGGCGCCCATCCTGAGTGGCCGAGACATCCAGGCCGGCGGCACCTGGCTGGGCCTGACCGCACATGGCCGCCTGGCCGTGGTCACAAACTACCGCCAGCCGCGACATCATGACGAGCAAGCGCCTTCGCGAGGCGCCATCGTGCCGCTCTGGCTGAAGGGCCACAAGGCCATGCACGAGTTGTGGCCGCAACTGGCCATGTCGGGCTACAACGGCTTCAACCTCCTGGCCCTCGATTTCGCCCAGGGCGAATGCTTCTGGGCCTCGAACACTGCTCGCTTCCCCAAGCGGCTGGAACGTGGCCTTTACGGGCTGTCAAATGGGCACCTCGATTCTGACTGGCCCAAGGTCAGTGCGCTGAAAGCCTCCACCCGGCACGCCGTGCAGCAATGCACCACGGTTGATGAACTGGCCAATGCCTTGTTTGAGGCCTTGGCCGACACGAACACGCCGCCCGACGAACAACTGCCCCACACCGGCATTTCGCTGGAGTGGGAGCGTGTGCTGTCGCCGGCCTTCATCCGCACACCCGATGGCAGCTACGGCACCCGAAGCTCCACCCTGGTCATCACCGAGCGGGTGAACAAACGACTGGTCACCCATGTGTTTGAACGCACCTATGCCAGTGGGGCTCGCATGGCCCTGCTGCGCAAGGTGGCGCTGCGCAACTGGCCGCCCCGGCACACCATGCAGGCCGAAGAGCTGGCCAAGCTCGACCAACGCCTGCTGCCCGCTGCGCTGCGACACGAAGATCGGTTCGAAAGCAGTGATGTGCACGAACAGGAAGGGCACATCCTGGCCGAAGCCCCCGTTCGCAAGACACGGGCGCGCAGCCTGATCAAGCCCAGCCGCCCCTCACGCTGACGTCGCACGCCAGACCATGGCGATGTGGGGGATGCCCACTTCGTCAAAGGGCTGGCCTTGCGTCTGAAACCCTTCGGCCAGGTAGAAGGGCAAGGCCGAGGTCTGGGCGTGGATGTGCACCGTGTGGACGCCTTGCGCCCGCGCATGCCCCATCAGCGCCCGCAGCACCTGCCGCCCCACACCCGCGCCGCGCATCGATTTGATGACGGCCAGGCGCCCGATCCGGGCCACGCCAGGCGCCTGGCCGGCCGTGATCAGACGGCCTGTGGCCAGCGGCAAGCCGCCCAGGTTCTCGACCACGGCATGCACGGCGGCCGTGTCATCGGCATCAATTTCTTCCTCGGCCGGCACCTGCTGCTCCTCGATGAACACGGGGGCCCGAACCTGCATGGCCGCTGACTGCAAGGCAGCCCAGCCGCCCAAATGCAAGCGGGTCACGGCTTCACCTTTTGCGTGGGCCGCGATCTGCTCGCGCACCGAGGCAGGCACAGGCGCAGGGCGCCCAGTGGCCAGGTCCACATGCACGTACACGGCTTCACCCGTGGTCACCAGCCGGTGGTCGTTCCACAGGGCCCAGGCCACCGTGATCGACGAATTGCCGATGCGCGCCGTGCGCACCCCCACGTCCAGCCAGTCGTCCAGGCGGGCCGGCGCGTGGTAGGCCAGCTGGTGCCCACGGGCGTAGATGTCGCCCTTCAGGGCTACCCAGGCATCCGGGTACGGCAAGCCGGTGGCACGCCAGTATTCGGAGATGGCCACGTCCAGGTAGGTCAGGTAGTGGCCGTTGAACACCACCTGCTGGGCATCGACTTCGGCCCAGCGCACGCGCAGCCGGTGCACCAGGGGGAACTGATCTCGGGTGAAAGCGGTGTCGTTCATGCGGGGCATTGTGCCTGCACGCCAGGCCGAAGCTGATCACTGGCAGACCATGAAAAAAACCCGCGGGCGCATGCCAGCGGGCTTTCCGTCACGCAGCGTGCAGCGGCATGAAGCCGCTGCGCATCACTTGCCGTCGCGCAGTTCGCGGCGAAGGATCTTGCCCACAGGCGACTTCGGCAGCTCGGTGGTGCGGAACTCGACGATGCGGGGGATCTTGTAGCCCGTCAGGTACTTGCGGCAGTGCTCGATCACCGACTCCTTGGTCAGCGACGCATCACGCGCCACCACGATCACCTTCACGCGCTCGCCAGCCACCTCATCGGGCACACCGATGGCCGCGCATTCCTTGACCTGCGGGTGCATGGCCACGACATCTTCAATCTCGTTGGGGTAGACGTTGAAGCCCGACACCAGGATCATGTCCTTCTTGCGGTCCACGATCTTGAGGTAGCCACGCTCGTCCATCACGGCGATGTCGCCGGTGGCCAGCCAGCCGTCGGCGTCGAGCACCTTGGCGGTTTCTTCCGGACGCTGCCAGTAGCCCTTCATCACCTGCGGGCCGCGCACGCACAGCTCGCCCGGCTCACCGATGTTGGCCCAAGAGCCATCGTCACGGCGGCAACGCACTTCGGTGCTGGGGATGGGCACACCGATCGAGCCGGTGAAAGTGGGCTGCTCTTTCGAGATGTCCACCGGGGCTTGCGTCACAATGG
>JBEGRT010000217.1:0-3020 GCA_041180305.1 Pseudomonadota bacterium | reverse complement strand
AAGTTGCCGTTCCAGTTTTCTTCGCAGGTCAGGTAGGTGCCCCACGGGGTGATGCCGTTGGCACAGTTGTTGATGGTGCCGTAGGCATAGGTGCCATCGGTGGTGCCACCCGTGGGCGTGGTGGCGCTGTCCGTGATGGTGTGGGCCTGGGCCTTGAGCAAGGCATGACCCGCTGCGGGGCCGGACACGCGACAGAAGGTGTTGGCGGTGATGCGACGGCCGTAGGGCGAGCTCTTGACCACGCCCCACTTGCCGTTGGTGCGGCGCACCTCGACCACCGACACGCCATGGGCGTTTTGCGACTTGCGGGTCTTGTCGAGGGTGTACTTGCCGCCTGTGACGTTCTGGCCGTCAGGGAACAGCAGGTCTTCGTGGGTGTACTCGTTGTTCACGCACAGCACGCCGCGGTCGCTCAAAGGGGCGCCATTGGTGCCGGTGAAGGGAAACAGGTGCATGCCATCGTTGTGCATGCCGAACTGGCGGGCCTGTTGGGCCGATGTTTCGCTGGCCGTGCCGATGAAGGCCGTGCCGCCGGGCATGATCGGGTCACCCCAGGCCACCAGCACCTGGGCGGTGTAGCCTGCGGGCACCGTAACGCGGTCGACCACGGCCGTGGACACACCACCCAGGGAGACATTCAGCGCACGGGTGTTGGCAGGCACTTCGGCAAATCCGAAGCCAGCGAAGCCCTGGCTGGCGGCCACCGGTGCGGCCTGCACCGTGTTGACCAGGCCCGACAGCGTCAGGCCGCCGGCAGACGCCAGGGCCGTGGTGCTCAGGCTGCTCTTGAGGAACTGGCGACGGCTGGCTTGCACCGTCTCGATCAGTTCGCGGATCGACGGCGAGCCCGATTCGGCCAGCGTGACGTCATTCGTGGGATGGGATTGGCCCTTCATCTGAAACTCCTTGCAGGTGATGCGGCAGTTGACGTCGCCGGAATGGGCGATCGCCTTGGTGGGCATCAATGTGTCGGAGTGCCGTGACAGGGGCTCAGGGCGCCGTCTCGCGCTCCGTGAGCCGATCGGCCGGGCTTCCCATGAAAAAAGGAGCCCCGCGGGGCTCCTGGTCGGTGATGGCGCGCCCCGGAGGGCTGCGCCCGGATCACATCACGGCCTTGATGGCGTCGGCCACGTACTTGAGGTTGCCGGTGTTCAGGGCGGCCACGCAGATGCGGCCCGAATCGACACCGTACACACCGAACTCGCTGCGCAGGCGCTGCATCTGGGTCGCGTTCAGACCCGAGTAGCTGAACATGCCCTTCTGGCGGGTGATGTAGCTCAGGTCACCTTGCACGCCAGCGGCTTGCAGGTTTTCGACCAGGGCGCCGCGCATGACCTTGATGCGGTCACGCATTTCGGCCAGCTCGTCTTCCCACATCTTGCGCAGCTCGGGGCTGGTCAGCACGGTGGCGACCACTTGAGCGCCGTGCGTGGGCGGGTTGGAGTAGTTGGTGCGGATCACGCGCTTGAGCTGGCTCAGCACGCGGCCGCATTCCTCGGCGGTCTCGCTGACGATGCTCAGGGCACCCACGCGCTCGCCATACAGCGAGAAGCTCTTGGAGAAGCTGGTGGACACGAAGTAGCTCAGGCCGGCGTCCAGGAACTTGATGACCACGGCGCCGTCTTCGGCGATGCCGTTGCCGAAGCCCTGGTAAGCCATGTCCAGGAAGGGGATCAGGCCCTGGGCCTTGATCACGGCGATGACTTCATCCCATTGGGCGTCGGTCAGGTCGTAGCCGGTCGGGTTGTGGCAGCAGGCGTGCAGCAGCACGATGGTGCCGGCGGCCGAGGCCTTCAGCTTGGCGATCATGCCCTCGAAGTTGATGCCACGGTTGGCGGCATCGTAGTAGGGGTACACGTCGACCGGGAAGCCTGCGGTTTCGAACAGGGCGCGGTGGTTTTCCCAGCTCGGGTCCGAGATCAGCACCTGGGCATTGGGCTGCAGGCGCTTGAGGAAGTCGGCGCCCAGCTTCAGGCCACCCGTGCCACCGATGGCCTGGGCGGTGGCGATGCGGCCGCCCTTCACAGCAGGGTGCTCGGCACCGAACACCAGGCCTTGCACGGCCTTGTCATAGGCCACGATGCCGTCGATGGGCAGGTAGCCACGGGCCTTGGGGGCTTCCGACATCTGCTTTTCGGCAGCGGCCACGCACTTGAGCAGGGGCAGTTTGCCTTGATCGTCGGTGTACACGCCCACGCCCAGGTTCACCTTCTTGGGGTTGGGGTCGGCGTTGAATTGTTCGTTCAGGCCCAGGATCGGGTCACGGGGGGCCATTTCAACGGATGCAAACAGCGAGGCCATGCAAGCAGTCTCCGAAAGTTCGGGGTAGCGGGGGTTCTGGAGGGGCGCCCGGTGTTTTTGACACCGGACAAACCCTTCATTATCGCCTGTCTTGCGGGCCTTGGGGGCGCCTGCGGTGGCGCCAGAGGCTTCAGCGGGCGGATTTTTGCCGCCAGCGGCGGATCACGGCGCCCAGGCCCAGGGCGGTCAGCAGCAGGCTGTAGGTGCCAGGTTCCGGCACGGCGGCCACGGCGCCCAGGTCGAACACGGTGGTGCGGTTGCCCGGGTTCAGACTGCCACCTTCGGCCGACCAGGCCAGGTAGTAGCGGCCGTTTTGCTCGAACGCGTCAAGGCCCTCGGGGGCTTGCTGCCCGCTGGCCACCAGCAGGCGCAGGAAGCTCACCTGCGTGGGGTCGGTCACGTCGAAGGCGGCCACCGCCGATTGGGTGGTGCGCTCCAGGCCCACGAAGGCGATGGTGCGGCCGTTCATGGTCAGCACTTCGATGCCTTCCGGCTCGACCCCCTTGTCGCGGCTGCGGTTGTCGTCGTACAGGCCAGCCTCGAAGGCGGCCTTGTCCAGGATGTCACCGCTGTCGTACACCAGGTTGCCCTCGGCGTCGCGGATCGAGAACGAGCGCGCCCCGGCGGCGAACAGGTTGCCGGTGGACGAGTCGGTGTTGGACACGCGCAGAGCGGCCAGCTCACCGGTGCCACCGAAGCTGCTGGCGGCCGAGCGGTCG
>JBEGRT010000216.1:0-3865 GCA_041180305.1 Pseudomonadota bacterium | reverse complement strand
GTTCAAGGACCGGATCAAGGCCGTGTTTTCGTCGGTGGGCGGCATCATCCCGACCAACCTGAAGGTGCCGTATGGTGCGGGCATTCTGGATGCGATCTCGTCGCCCAACATGGATGTGTACGTGGGCCGCGGGGTGGGTGGCGGTTCGCTGGTCAACCTGGCCATGCTGATCACGCCTTACCGCGAGACGCTGGAGCGCACCATGCCTGCCAGCATCGACATCAACGAGATGTACGCGCGTTACTACCCGATGGCGCTGGCCAAGTTGAAAGCGCGCAAGGTGCGCACGGCGTATTACCAGGCCAGCGCATATCACAAGTACGCCCGTGTGGCCTGCGCCCAGGCGGCCAAGGCGGGCATTCCCTGGCGCATCCTGGATTCAGGGTACGACCCGGATTACATGGAACTGGAAGAGGCTGGCAAGGTGCCCAAGTCGGCGCTGGGCGGGGAGGGCGGCTTTGGCAACAACTACGGCAAGAACAGCCTGGACAAGACCTACCTGGCCGATGCCATGGGCACGGGCCTGCTGACCATCCAGCCGCTCACGGAGGTCAAGCTGATCGAACGTGCGGCCGATGGGCGCTACCTGGTTCACACCCAGCAGATCGACGTGACCGGGTTGGTGCTGTCGACCAAGGTGATCAGCTGTGACCGCCTGTTCCTGGGTGGCGGTTCCATGGGCACCACGCAATTGCTGGTCAAGTGCCGCGCCACGGGGGCTTTGCCTGATCTGAACGCGCATGTGGGCACCCGCTGGAGCTCCAATGGCGAGATCTTCATGGTGCGCAACGTGTACCAGTCGACAGGTGCCAAGGTCTCGGTGCTGCCGGTCACAGGCATCGATGCCCGCGACCACAAGGATCAACAGGTGTATTCGATGAACATTCCCCTGCCGCTGGGCATCGACACCTTCCAGACCTCGCACATCACCATGACGCAGACGCCCGAGCTCGGCAACTTCAGCTTCGATGCGGCCAGCCAGCAGGCGGTGCTGAACTGGTCGGCCACGGCCAAGAACGGGCCACTGGCCAGCGCGCGGGCGGTGTACGACAAGATCAACAAGGCCAACGGTGCCACCTACAGCCGCAGCTACTTCAGTGGCAAGGACGTGGGCGACAACGCCACCTACCATCCGCTGGGGGGCTGCCCGCTGGGCCTGGCCACCAGCGACCTGGGCGAGGTCAAGGGCTACCCGAACCTGTTTGTCATGGATTCGGCCATGTTCCCCGATTCCCTGGTGGCCAACCCGGCCCTGTCGACCGCCGCCTTCGCCGAGCACCACATGGAGCGCATCCTGGCGCGGGGGTGAGCCGGCGCAGCCGACCTGCATCCGCGTGCCTTGCCACGCGGGCGTCATGAAAAAGGCCCCGCGATGCGGGGCCTTTGTTTCGCAGCCTGAGGCCGCGCGGCTCAGAAGCGGCCGCTGGCGCCAATGCCAAAGGCCGTGATGTTGGCCTTGGTGTCAGTGGCGTCTTTGGCGCGGGTGAACTCGGCACCCACGACGGCTTCGATCTGGGGCGTGATCGCGTACTGCACGCTGAAGCCAGCCACCGGCTGGATCGAGCCCTTGAACGCTTCGGTGCTGCCATTGCGCTGGGTGGTGCGCACATAGGCCATGCCCACGCGAGCGGTGGCCGACAGGTCATCGATGATGCCGTAGCGGTAGGCGGCCATCACCGTGCCAGCGTTGGCGGTGGTGGTGGATGCGCCGATCTTGGCGCGGCCATAGTTGCTGAAGCCCACCTCTGCGGCGAAGCCCATGCCCAGTTCTGCGCCCACCGAAGCCTTGATGAACTTGTCCTTGTTGTCGCAGGGAGTCACGCCTGCGCAGTCGAACGAGGCCTTGTCGATGCCCAGCAGCACCGTGGCGTAGCTCTTGTTCTTGGCGGGCGCAGTTTGTGCCTGGGCGGTGCCTGCGCACAGCGCTGCGGCGGCAACCAGGGCCAGGGCCAGACGCGAGGGCACGAAAGTGGCTTTCATGATGTGAAGAGTGTGGGCGTTGAGATGCTCCGCAGGATACCGGAAAGGCTTCGTCGGCCCCAGGGTGCTCACCCCCGGATCAACCCGCTGTGCGGCAGGGACGTGAAGGCTGGGCAGCGACTGTCGCTAAAATGCTGCTTTTCCCCTGCCGTACACCCCAACGGGCCAATTTCCATGGGACGCACCCTCTACGACAAGCTCTGGGACGAACACGTCGTCCACACCGAAGACGACGGCACCGCCGTCCTCTATATCGACCGCCAGCTGCTGCATGAAGTGACCAGCCCGCAGGCCTTCGAGGGTCTGGACATCGCCGGCCGCAAGCTGTGGCGCCTGTCGGCCAATCTGGCCGTGAGCGACCACAACGTGCCGACCACCGACCGCCGCGACGGCATCGCCGACCCGGTCTCCAAGCTGCAGGTCGACACGCTCGACACCAACTGCGACCGCCACGGCATCACGCAGTTCAAGATGTCGGACAAGCGTCAGGGCATCGTGCACGTGATCGGCCCGGAGCAGGGCGCCACGCTGCCCGGCATGACCGTGGTGTGCGGCGACAGCCACACCTCCACCCATGGCGCCTTCGGTGCGCTGGCCCACGGCATCGGCACCTCCGAGGTCGAGCACGTCATGGCCACCCAGACCCTGCTGGCCAAGAAGGCCAAGAACATGCTGGTCAAGGTGGAAGGCACGCTGGGCAAGGGCGTGACCGCCAAGGACATCGTGCTGGCCATCATCGCCCGGATCGGCACGGCCGGCGGCACCGGCTACACCATCGAGTTCGCCGGCAGCGCCATCCGCAGCCTGAGCATGGAAGGTCGCATGACCATCTGCAACATGGCCATCGAAGGCGGCGCCCGTGCCGGCCTGGTGGCCGTGGACGACACCACCATCCAGTACGTCAAGAACCGCCCGTTCACGCCCACCGGCGTGGAGTGGGACCAGGCCGTGGCCTATTGGCGCACCTTGCATTCCGACCCTGACGCCCACTGGGACGCCATCGTCGAGCTCAAGGCTGAAGAGATCGAGCCGCAGGTCAGCTGGGGCACCTCGCCCGAGATGGTCGTGAGCGTGACCGCCCGCGTGCCCGACCCCGAGAAGGAAAAGGACCCGGTCAAGCGTTCGGCCATGGAGCGTGCCCTCCAGTACATGGCGCTCGAGCCCAACAAGGCCATGAGCGACATCCACGTCGACCGAGTGTTCATCGGCTCGTGCACCAACAGCCGCATCGAAGACATGCGTGCTGCCGCCGAAGTGGTCAAGCGCATCGGTGGCCGTGTGGCCGCCAACATCAAGCAGGCCCTGGTCGTGCCCGGTTCGGGCCTGGTCAAGGAGCAGGCCGAGCGCGAAGGCCTGGACGCCATCTTCAAGGCCGCTGGCTTCGAGTGGCGTGAGCCCGGTTGTTCCATGTGCCTGGCCATGAACGCCGACCGCCTGGAGCCCGGCGAGCGCTGCGCCTCCACCAGCAACCGCAACTTCGAAGGCCGTCAAGGCGCCGGTGGCCGCACCCACCTGGTCAGCCCGGCCATGGCCGCTGCCGCTGCCATGCAAGGCCACTTTGTCGACGTCCGTCGCATCGCCTGAAGGAGATCACCATGAAACGTCTGTTCGCCCTGATCGCTGCTGTCTCCCTGTTCGCTCTGGCCGGTTGCAACACCATGGCCGGTGTCGGCAAGGACATCGAAAAGGCCGGCGAGGCCATCACCGGCGCCGCCAAGAAGTAAGAGCCTTCCATGCAAGCTTTCCGCATTCACAAGGGCCTGGTGGCCCCGATGGACCGTGAGAACGTCGACACCGACGCCATCATCCCCAAGCAGTACCTGAAGTCGATCAAGCGCACGGGCTTCGGCCCCAACCTGTTCGACGAATGGCGCTACCTCGACGC
>JBEGRT010000215.1:0-2693 GCA_041180305.1 Pseudomonadota bacterium | reverse complement strand
AATCATACCGAATAACAGAAAACACACCGACACAGGACTTGTCCCTGGCGGTCTTAATATCGACGCCAAGGTGCGGCGCCAGTCCATCGATCCGCAGGACATGTTCCATGGCCATGTGGGGGCGATGGATGTCTGCGCCCGCGCCCTGTTGATGGCTGAGCGCATGTTGCTCGATGGCGACTTGGAGCGTGCCCGCGAGCAGCGTTATGCGGGCTGGTCGGGCGACTTCGGCCAGGCCGTGCTGCGGGGTGATTGCAGCCTGCACAGCCTGGCCGAGCGGAGCCTGCAACGCAATGCCGATACGGCCCCGGTCTCCGGCCGGCAGGAATACCTGGAGAACCTGGTCAACCGGGCGGCGCGATGAACCCGCCGCCACCCGGGGCCGCGCCTCGCGCAGCCTCGCACGAGGGGCCGGCGGCTTTTCATGTGATGGCCAAACCCAGTGGGGCCACCTGCAACATCGATTGCCAGTACTGCTACTTCCTCAGCAAGGAGGCCCTGTACCCGGGGCCGCCGCAGCGCATGTCGGCGCAGACCCTGGAGCTGTACCTGCGGCAGTTGCTGGAATCGCATCGTGCGCCGGTCGTGACCGTGGCCTGGCAGGGGGGTGAGCCCACGCTGATGGGCATGGACTACTTCCGCCGGGCCGTGGCCCTGATCGAAGGTTTTCGGCGGCCCGGTCAGCGCATCGAACACAGTTTTCAGACCAACGGCATCGCCCTGGACGCCGAGTGGTGCGCCTTTTTCAAGGCCGAGGGCATCCTCGTCGGGCTGAGCATCGACGGCCCGGCGGAGTTGCATGATGCTTATCGTTTGACACGCAAGGGCAAGCCCACGCATGCACGGGTCGAGCAGGCTTGGCGGCTGCTGCGCGCGCACGGCGTGGATGTCAATATCCTGTGCTGCGTCCATGCCGCCAACCAGGCCCAGGGCCTGCGCGTCTACCGCTACTTCCGCGATGCGCTGCATGCTGAATTCATCCAGTTCATCCCCATCATCGAGCGTGCCACCGAGCAGACCGTGCACATCGCCAACCGGGGCTGGAGCGAAAAGCCGGGGCAGCCGCGTTTGCTCTACACCCAGAGCGGCGGCAGGGTCACCGAGCGCTCAGCTAACGCGATTGCTTATGGGCAGTTCCTGATCGACATATTCGACGAGTGGCTGCGCCGCGACGTGGGCCGCGTTTACGTGCAACTGTTCGACAGCAGCCTGGAGTCGCTGTTCGGCCAACACCGCCTGTGCATCCACGCACCCACCTGCGGCGAGGGTCTGGCGCTGGAGTTCAACGGCGACCTCTACTCCTGCGATCACTTCGTGGAGCCGGCGCACAAGCTGGGCAATATCCACCAGACGCCCCTCATCGAGCTGGTGGCCTCGCCGCAGCAACGGCGCTTCGGGCAGGCCAAGCTCGATGGCCTGACGCGGCAATGCCAGGGCTGCGAGGTGCGTGCCTTCTGCCACGGTGGCTGCCCCAAAGACCGTTTTGCACTTTCAGGTGACGGCGAGGCCGGCCACAACTACCTGTGTGAAGGCCTGTTTGCTTTTTTCAGCCACGCCAGGCCGGCGCTGCTGCGCATGCAGGCCTTGATCGATCAGGGCCGAGCGCCACCGGATGCCGTTCAATCGGCGGGCGACAGCGTCGCCACGGCCCCGAAGGCCTGACGCCGCGCCAGCCGCCGCGCCGGCCCGGTCAATTCACACGGGGCGTGGAATTTCAGCGCTGCCGACGAGCTGCCCAGGGCGATGTGCAGCGCGCCGGGTTCGACGATCAGGCTGTGCCCGTCAGGCCCGGTAAAGGCCAGGGCGTCGGCATGCAGGCAAAAGCGCAGGCGCTGCGCCTGCCCGGGCTGCAAGTCGATGCGCGCAAAACCTTTCAGCTCCAGCACCGGACGGGTGACGCTGGCGATCGGGTCGCGCACATACAGCTGGACCAGCTCGGTGCCCGGCCGGCTTCCGGTATTGCGCACCGTGATGTCGAGCGTCATCTGCCCGGCGGTGTCCATCTGGGCCGCCGGGGCGGCAAAGGCCTCCCAGCTGAACTGGGTGTAGCTCAGGCCATGGCCAAAGGCAAAGGCCGGGTCGAAAGCCGGCTGTGAAGGCACGCCCCGCGCCAGGGGCTTGTGGTTGTAGGCAAAGGGCATGGCGCCGGTGCTGCGCGGCAGGCTCACCGTCAGCCGCCCGCTGGGCTCGGCCTGGCCACTGAGCAAGGCGGCGATGGCGCGGTTGCCCTGCGGGCCCGGGAACCAGGCCATCACGATGGCCTTGGCGCGGGTGGCGATGTCCTCCAGCACCGGCGGGCGGCCGCAGATCAGCACCAGCACGGTGGGTTTGCCGACATCCAGCACGGCGCGCGCCAGCTCGGCCTGCACACCGGGCAGGCGCAGGTCATCGGTATCGGTGCCTTCACCGACCGAGCCGGTGCGGAAGTGCCCGGCGCGGTCGCCGAGCACCAGCAGCACCGTATCGGCAGCCCGCGCTGCGGCCACCGCCGCTGCGATGCCGGAGCGGTCGTCGCTGATGTTGTCCTGCTCGACAAACAGGCCGCGCGACCGGGTGCGCATCTTCAGCGGCGGAAAGGCCTGTTTCTGGATTTGGCAGCCCGCTTCGTGCAGCACCTGGGCCTCGCCGTAGATCGCCCGCAACTCATCCACCAGGGTCGGCGGCAGATCGGGCGGCGGGCGCTCGGGGAAGTG
>JBEGRT010000214.1:0-2702 GCA_041180305.1 Pseudomonadota bacterium | reverse complement strand
CCGCAGACAGCGCCCCCAGAGGCCCCTGTGATGCGGGCGTGGGCCTGCCATCGATCAGGTGGCGGGTGCCCGTCATCCACAGGCCGGGCTTGACCTCGACGGCCTGCCCCTGGGCCTGGGCAGACACGATGCCCACCAGCCAGAGCCCTGCACACAGAACAGCACGGATACGCATGGGTCACCTCGCTCAGCGGGCCTTGCCGAACACCTGCTCTTCCAGGATGGCCAGCACCTTGGCTTCATCGATCAAGGTGCTGCGAACCACCTGGCACTCCTGCCGGATTTCGGCCTCAGAGGCCAGCTTGAGTTTGCGGTGGATGGCTGTTGTGGCCTCGGGTTCGACCCGCCGCGTTTCGGTCCGTGCGATGACCCCCGGCATGCGGCTGCGAACTTCAGTGGGCACCTTCGGGCTGTCGGCCATGCGGCGCATGAAACCCAGCTTGGCCGACAACAACTTCTCGATGCCGGCAGATTGGTCCAGACCCAAAGGGCGGCAATACTGGTTCACCGCCATCAGGCCGGCATAGTGGTACAGCGCGTCAAGTTCACCGGGGCGAAACTCGGGCGCTGCCGAGCTTGACGCCGAAGCAGGCACACTCGCCGCCGAGGGCGCCACAGCGGCAGCGCTCTCGGAGGCATGGGCCAGGGAACTCAGGCCAGACAACAGGGCCAGGGACAGACAGGTCAGCGTGTATCGGGTCATGGTGCTACTCGGAACAGACCTCAGCGGTCATTTCTGAATGGCGACTTTGACAGAATTGCCTGCCACCCCGACGCATGGATTACGCTAGGTTCAGGACTTCTTGAGCTTGAGCGGAGCGGTGAGGTCCAGCGTGATGCCGGCCACTTCATCGACCACCTTGGCGCGCAGCTTGTACTTGCCCGGGGCATCGGTGCTGTCAAAGGCCATGGCCACATCGCGCTGACCTGGAACGATCATGTCCTGCCCGGGTGCAGCCTGATCCCAGACCACGATGCTGCCCACATCGATGCGCTTGCCGTCAGGCGCTTCCAGCTGAACCTTGGCGGTGACCTTGCACTTCTTGTCGGCGCCGGCCTTGCAGTTGCTGATGAAGACCATGCCCGTGAGCTTGTCGCCAATCTCGGCCTTGCTGGTCGACTCGACCGTGGTGAGCTTGCCGGCCTTGAAGCTCTTGCGGAACTCGTCGATCTTGGCCGTGATCACCAGTTGCGCCAGAAAGGTGTCCTGGTACTTGGCATCGTCACGCTGGGGCAGGGGCTTGCCCTTGGCATCTCGCCACTCGGCCTGAGCCGACATCGCCACCACTGCCAGACAGGCCACCGCCATGCGGCCCCATGCAGACATCTTCATGCTATTGACTCCACATCGTTGTACGAAAACATTGGCGACTCTAACCGAGGCGCCCGTTCATTCAGCCGGGTCTTTCAGTAACATCGCGCACGCACCAAAGTGCACAACACACCAACTGAAATCGCCATCAGGCACATGACCTGATGCCCTGGAGGAAGTTCCCGTGGGTCGCCCTGCCCTGTCCAATCGCCCCCGTCAGGCACACCGCCTGGCCCGCCGCCCGACCCTGGCCCTGCTGGCCACCCTGCCCTGGCTCAGCCTGTCTGGCGCCCATGCCACCACCTCGCCCTTCCCTCGCACGGCCGAGGCCGGCGACACGCCCCTGCGCCTGAACGGCTTCGGCACCCGTTACCGCTTCACTTTCAAGGTGTACGACCTGGGCCTGTACACCACGGCCAAGGTCGGGTCGGTGGCCGAACTGCTGGCCCTGAAGGGCCCCAAACGCCTGGAATTCATCGCCAGGCGCGAACTGTCGGGCACCGAGCTGGGTCGCCTGTTCATCAAGGGCATGTCGGACAACGTGAGCGCCGACCAGATGAACCGCCACACACCGGCCACCACGCGCCTGATCCAGATCTTCTCAGGCAAGCCGCGCCTGGTGCCTGGTGATGAGTTCAGCATGGTGTTCGAGCCCGGCAAAGGCACCACCTTCTTCATCGAAGGCAAGCCCCAGGGTGCCCCGGTGGGCAACGACGAGTTCTTCACCATGATCCTGCGCATCTGGTTCGGTGATGCACCGGTCGATCGCCTGCTGCGCGACGCCCTGCTCGACCGCGCACGCACCACCACCGACCCCACGCTGGCCACCGACTGAGGCGCGGCGGGCACGGCCTGCCAGGAAGCGCCCCGGCTTGCCCTTAAACTCGGTGTTTTCCAAGGCCGCCTGTCATGTCTGCTGTCTCTTCTTCAGGGAACCCGTCTGCGCTGTTCGACCTCAAGAGCGCCTCGCTCACGCTGGTCTCGTTCGTGCTTCGCACCGGCAACATCCCGGCCCTGGAAAAGGCCATGGACGAGCGCTTTGGCGACACGCCCGACTTCTTCAGCCACGACCCGGTGGTGATCGACCTGACCCCGCTGGGCAGCCTGAACACCGCCCCCGACTTCCCTGCCCTGATCGCCCTGCTGCAGCGCTTCAAGCTCAAGCCGGTGGCCGTGCGCGGTGGCAGCAGCAAGCAGCTCGATGCCGCCGCTGCGGCTGGCCTGGGCGAGGCCCCTGACAGCCAGGCCGCCCCGGCCCGCACCGAAACGGTGGTGCAGGAGGTGGTGCGCGAAGTGGTGCGTGAGGTGCAGGTGCCCGTGGAAGTGCGCGTGGAAGTGCCCACCGCCGCCAAGACCGTGATCGTCGACAAGCCCTTGCGCTCGGGCCAGC
>JBEGRT010000213.1:0-7086 GCA_041180305.1 Pseudomonadota bacterium | reverse complement strand
TGGGCGCGTGCCAGATCCGATCGGTCCGGGCCGAGTGCGGGTGCCGTGTACAGGCGTGTGGCGTCGGTACCCACCGCCACCAGGGTGGTGCCGTGCCGTGCCAGGATGCGCAGCACGTCGTGGCTCAGGCTGGTGCCGGGGCCGATCAGCAGCGCCGACAGGGTCTGGTGCGGCAACTGGTAATCGCCTGCGGCCAGTACCCCGCCGCCGCTGGCGAAGTGCAGGCAGCCGTCGACGACCGTCAGCACGCCACGGTCCAGATAGAGCAGCCCATGGCGATCGGCATGGGCGATCTGCACCCGCTCCAGCCCGAGACGGCCCTTCAGCATGGTGTCCCTGCTTTCAGGTCCAGGCGCCGGGCGGGGCCAGCAGCAGGCAGCCGTAGCCGAAGCTGCGGTGGCGCCCCAGGCCACGTGCCAGCAAGGCGGTGAACGCCTGGGGATCCTGTACCTGGATCTGGCCGCGTGCGGTCAGATCGGGCAGCAGTCCACCCTGGGTCTGGCGTCGCGCCTGCGGCTTGGCCCCGGCAAAGGTGCGGCGCGCAATCGGTGACAGCGTGAAGGCCACCGCGCGATGACTGAGCAGCCGTGCGGCGCCGTCGCGCGCCAACTCGCGCGCCAGCCAACGGCCGTGGGCCAGCTCGCGGTTGCCAGGATCGTCAGCGGCAAAGGCCGGATGAAAGGCTGCGTCGATTTCAGGGTAGGTTCCGCCTTCGGCGTTACGGCTGCGCACGACGGGGGCCACGCGGGTCTCGAAGCTCAGGCACTGGCCGTTGCTCCAGCTCTGTGGCATGGGCTTGAGGGTCACGTGTGCCGGGTCGTCCAGGCCGAGTGCCTGGGCTGCCAGAGGATCGGTGATCGATGCCGCGGCCACCGCATGGCGCAGCGCAGGCTCCTCGGTACAGGTGTAGCCGATCAGTTGCTGGCTGCCGGGCCGCTCCAGCAGCGCGAAGGGCTTGGGCGCATGGTCGCCCAGGGTGGCACGCAGTGCCGCGTGCAGCGCGTAGCCGGGATCCTCGCACAGCGCCCGCTGGCCGGTGGCGGCAGCCCAGCGGGCCAGTGCATCCAGGTCCGGCAACAAGCGCAGCATCAGGAGTGGCGCGGGCGCTCCGGTCGGGTGGTGATCCGTCATGTCGGCACCTTGCGCGCGCGCTCGTACACGGTTTGGCGCCCGGCATGCACGTCCAGGTCAAAGCGGCGCTCGTCAGTGGTGTGGTGCATCCGGTGCTGGGGCGAGATCTCGGCGGCACCGGCGTTGAAGTACACCGCCGCCGTGCCCGGCGCATCGCCGTCGTCGGTCGGTGAGGACTTGTCCAGTGCTGCCACGGCATCGCTGGCTTCCATCAGGCCCAGGCTGATGCGCGTGGCAGGCAGGCAGCCCTTTCGGCCGAGGAACAGCGGGCGGCGGGGGGCCTCCAGTGCCGCGGCCAGGTGGGCCAGCGTGGGCGGCTCGGCGTCGGGCTCCAGTCGCAAGGCCACCAGCACCGAGGCGTCGGCACGGTAGTCGCGGTAGCGCAGGTGGGGCGACTCGTAGGACGCATCGCCGCCGCCGCGGCTCTCGACCGCGCCGCGCGTCGTCCAGCCGCGGTCGTCCTTGGACAACTGCGCCGTCTGGAAGTCGTTGAGCAGGGTGCCCGCCCTGTCGATGCGGGCAGCCCAACGGATGCGAGCCTGCAGCCGGTCCAGTGCCGCGGACTGGCTGCGGTCCCAGCCCAGGGCATTGGCCAGCAGGCCGGTCAGCATCGAGACCGCTGGCCAGGCCTGCACGGGCCTGCGGTGGTCGACCGCGGTGGTGCCGAAGGACATCAGGGGCGCCTCCAGCCGCAGCAGCAGGTGGGCAGGCATGCTCAGGCGGCCTCCACCTGCTGACGCAGGCTGTCGCACAGTGCGCTCAGTCCCACGCTGTCCACGCCGTCCAGTGCCGGCGGGGTGACGCTGAGCTGCTGGCGTCGGGTGTGCATGCCGTAGGCACGGTCCAGGTTGGCCAGGTGATCCTGCAGGGCCTGCACGGACCGGCCGAACACATCGCCCCTGGGCTGCACGGCATTGCGAAAGGCGTTCGCCAGCGTACGGGGTTGGTCGTCACCGGCTTCCACCAGCATGAATTCGGCGTGCGCGTAGGGTGCGGTGCTGCCCTTCTTGGCGCCGGGCGAGGTGCGGGCGATCAACTGCACCAGGCGGTCCACCACCTGGCCGGCCAGCGCTGCGTCATCGCCCAGATTGGCCACCAGCATGGCCACGTCAATGGCCACATAGCTGTAGAACAGGCCACTGGTCAGCTCGATGTCGAAGATGCCGGCTGAGCCGGCTTCGCCGTCCTCGCTCTGTTGGCGCAGGTCGTCCACGGCAGTGACGTAATCCAGCTCCTGTTCGATCGCATGCACCGTGAACGCATGGGCCACATGGACCGGTGCATCGACATTCGCGCGTGGGTCGGAGGTGACCATGCGGCCGAACAGTGCGGACTCCAGGCCGGCCGCTCCGCTGGTGTTGGCGGCCAAGGTGCGCAGGTTGTCCTTCAGCGGGTCCAGTTGCTCCTTGAGCAGATCCTCGATGGCCTTGATGGCCTTCTTGTCGGGGGCCTTTTCCGTGGACGCCAGCAGTGCCGTGTCCTGCGTCAGGGTCTGGGCCAGCGTGCGTACCAGGCCTTGCAGGTAAGCCGTCTCCGGATGGCCGAAGAACAGCGCCTGGCGCGCCTTGGGGTCGGCGCCGTTCTTGCCGTAGAGCGCGATGTTGATCGCGTCGCTCAGCTTGACCAGCACCGTTTCGTGCAAGGGCGGCAGGCCCTCCAGGGCCTGGGGCAGCAGGGCGTGCTTGACGAGATCCTTGCTGCGGTCGCCCATGGGCACGTTCAGGCCCTGCAGGGCGTGGGGGACCCGGGCGGCCGAGGCATGGTCAGCCATGCCGGCGAAGCGCCAGCGGCGCTTGAGGGCCTGGGACGAGACCCGCGTGCGCACCGTACCGCCGAAGGGCAGGCGCTTGGCCAGTCCGGCATCGTCGCGGTTGAGCAGGGTGCCGGGGTAGCTGGCCAGGCTGTGGATCTGGATGAAGCGCGGGCGTGACATGGGGTGTTTCTTTCCGGGTATGCGGGGGTGTACGTGCGAGTGGTGGCGCCAGCGGATCAGCCGTGCTGTTCGGCGGCGCGCAGGGCATCCGCCTCGGCCAGACCCTGCGCGCCGATGTAGTGACGCACCAGACGTTGGCGTGCTGCATCGGCGCGGTGTTCACGCACCGGGTCGCCGCAGCCCGTGCCCAGCAGCAGGTCGACCAGGGGCCTCCAGTTGACGGTGGACCCCGCGGCAGCCAGTCGGCGGGCCAGGCGGGGCATCAGGCTGAACAGCAGCGGCCGATCCGCCTCGAGCAGCTGTTCGAGCCGGGCCTCGCTGACATGCAGGGTGTGCAGCACCTTGCCCGGTTCGGCATCCACGCGCGGGTCGTGCCGGCCCTGGGCCAGGGCCAGGCAATGCAGCGCCAGGGCCCAGGCCTCACGTTCATCGCCTGCTGCGTGGATGCCGGCGGCCTGCAGCATGCGCTCACGCTCGAACAGCGCAGCACGCGGATGGATCTGCGGATCGAAGCGACGCAGCCGGGCCAGGGTGCCCATGCTGGCGTGTCGGACCTGTCCGGCCAGCGAGGCCACCGGGTCCTTGGTCTCGACGGACTCGTCGGGCGGGGTTGGATCAGCCATGGGCCGCGTCCTCGGTCTGTTGGGGGTTGCCGGCGGGGGCCGGGACGGCCATGAAGCTGCCGAACTGCTTGCGCAGACTCAGCTGCAGCAGGCGCTGGGCACGGCCCAGGGCCATGTGGCGCGAGCCGTTGCGGGTCGGCAGGGCCTGGGCGGCGGCATCCAGATGCGCCTGGCAGGTCCGGCTCAGCCAGGCCACCCACAGGCCTTGGGCCGCGATGTCCGTGTGGCCGGCTTCGATGGTGTGGAAGAGCTGATCGAAGAAGGCCTCGTCGATGGCCGCCTCGAACCGTGTCATCCAGGGCTCGACCGCACGGCTGAAGTCGCGGTTCTTCCAGTCCACGTCGTCGCTGCCATCGACGAACTGCAGCAGTGCGCTGCGCAGCACCTTGCCCGCGGCCTGACCCGCGAGGGTCACGAACAGCTGTGATCGCTGGGCCAGCGCCGCAGGCGCGGATTGCCACTGCGCCAACACGGGTGCGGGCATCGGCAGTTCGCGGGACAGCCAGCCGTCGGTGCCACCGTTGCGACTGACCAGAACCTGGGCAATGAAAGTGGCGGGCTGGTTGGCCTCGCGTTCACGCTCGGAGGCCCTGGCGAGCACGGGCAGTTCGACCTTGTCACGGTCGAAGACCAGCTCCTGCAGCTTGCGGTAGCCCAGGCTGTTGGTCTGGGCCGTCAGTGCCTTGGGTTCGTCGCCCCTGAGGATGGGCACCCAGGGATCCAGGACCACCCCGCGCTGCTCCTTCGCGGCGACCCGCATGGCCTTGCTGCTGGCGCGTCGCAACTGAAGTCGCTCGTCGTGACGCATGAGGCGCACCCGGCGGCAGACTTCCAGTGCATACGGGTGGATCGAGGCAAGGTCCAGCGAGCCGTCGTCCCATACGGGCAGCCACAGCAGCCGGTGTTCAGGCGCGGCGTCATGGCCGTGGACACCGCGGAACCGCTCGGCCAGACCCTCACGATCATCCAGCAGCACCGTCAGGTCACGCAGAAACTCTGCCCCACTGCCGCGCGGACCCGCCAGACGGAACTGCGGCCGTGAGCTGAAGCCCCCGTTCATCCGCATCGAGCCATAGTTGCCGGCCCCCATGACTGACGAACCGCCCTGCAGCCCGATCAGCGCGTAGACCAGCGTGTCGAGGGCCTGCTCGTCCAGGGGCAGCTTGCCGGTCTTCTCGTCATGGTGGCGGGAGGTCACCAGCAGGTCGATGTCCTGGGCCGCATCGGTACCGTGCTTGAAGTCGACTTGCCTGCCAGGGCTGCAGGGGGGTTGCAGAAAGGCCGGGGTCTGCCAATCGGTGTTGATCAGATGCCAGGGGCTGTCGTCCGGATGATCGGGTGTCAGGCTGCGCAGCAGGTCGGCCCATTGGTCCTCGTCATCTGGTGGCAGAACCTCTTCACGGCTCTCCAGGGCCAGATAGGCCAGTTGCACCCGGAACGCGTGCCAGAGCGCCTGCTGGTGGGGTCGCAGTGCGCTGAACATCAGCGGCTGGCCTGCGGACAGGCGCGCCAGCACGCCCGGCAAGGACAGCCGCGTCACCGTGGGGGTGTCCCCCACGGTGACGCGAAACAGCTGCTCATCGAGCAGCGAATGCTCCAACATGGCCGTCCTCCTCCCTGGCCCCCGCTTTCGCGGGGCTGGTGAATGCCGGCAAGTCCTAGCTGGGGCCATCTCCAACAAGATGTGGAGTAAACAACTAAGATTTTCCAAAGCCGGCCGTCTGAGTGTGACAATTTGCGTCCAGGACGTCAATCACGGGCTGATGCAAGCTCTATAGAAATGATGATGTACAAAAACACGTACCATGTGGCCATGGACGCCATCAGCTACAGCACCGCTCGCGCCAACTTGGCCAAGACGATGGATCGCGTGTGCGAGGACCACACGCCCCTGATCGTCACGCGCCAGGGTCAGGCCTCGGTGGTGATGCTGTCCCTGGAGGACTACCAGGCGCTGGAAGAGACCGCGTATCTGCTGCGCAGCCCGGCCAACGCGCGCCGTCTGCTGGATGCGGTGCAGCAGCTGAAGGCCGGTGGGGGTACCGAGCGGGACCTGATCGAGCCCGCCCCGTGAAGCTGCTCTTCGCCGAGGCGGCCTGGGACGACTACCAGCACTGGCTGGCCACCGACCGTCGTCTGCTGGAGCGGGTGAACAAGCTGATCCGCGAGGTCCAGCGAGACCCCTATGGCGGCATCGGCAAGCCCGAGCCGCTGAAGCACGCCTTGTCCGGCTTCTGGTCGCGCCGCATCAACGACGAGCACCGCATGGTCTATCGCGTGCAGGACGACACGCTGTGGATCGCCCAGTTGCGCTACCACTACTGACGGCCTGCGGTTCCGCGCTCAATCAGCCTGGGCCAGGCCCAGGCGGGTGTAGGTGAAGGCTTGGTCACGCACGGTGAAGTGCAGGCCGTCAGGGCCTGCACGCAGGTCTTCCACGGCAGGGGCTCCTCTGTCGTCCTCCTCAGGCAGTGATCGCAGCATCCAGGCCGGAATGGCGATGCGCTCCAGCACATGGCCGAAGGGGGAGCGGGTGGCGGGAGGCAGATCGACCTCGATGCTGTCCAGGCCGAGGCGGGTCTTGGCCTGGGTCGACAGTTCGCCGGGAACGGCCTCGCGCCAAGGATGTGCCCAGTCGATGCACTGGAAGAGTGCTGCCGAGCCTTGGGCGCTGGTCTGACCTTGCAACTGCTGAAGGTGCGACATCCAGTCATCGCCCAGCGTTTGCGCCAGACGATGCAGTGCCGGGCGACCGCAGCACTGCTCCACCAGATCCCGGTTGTCGCCGGGAATGTCCAGCATCGGAAAGCGCTGCCCATCGCGGAGCGCATTCATCGTGGCCTGCAGTGTCAGAAGGTCCGGGTAGGCGCTGTTCCGGCCGATGCCCATCCCCCCTGCGCCGCCGGACAGCAGCGCCCCCAGATCATCGTGCGGTGGCACCAGCACCACACAGCGAGCGGTCTCGAAGCCTACGGGCCGGAATCCCTGTCGCTTGGCATGACGGTGCAGCCGCCCCAGCCGCTGCAGCAGGACGTCCATCGGTGCAAGATCCGTGATCATCAGGTCCGCGTCGCAATCGACCGAGATCTCGATGGTCTGCGTGGCACACAGCACCCAGGCTTGCCGCTGCTGCGCGGCATCCTTGCCGAACAATTCGCCCACACGCGCATCCAGCGCACGACGGTCCGGCAAGGCGTAACGCCCATGGTGAAGGGCGACGACATCGTTGCAGCGGAACAGTGAGGGGTGCTCGCTCCCCAACAGATCCTCGATGGCCCGCTGGGTCGCCACGGCCTGGCGGACCGTGTTGCGCAGCACCAGCACGCGGGCGCCCGCCTGCACGGCCTGCACCGCGCACCGGGCCACGGATTCCGGGTCACGCATCCAGGGCTGCAACAC
>JBEGRT010000212.1:0-2543 GCA_041180305.1 Pseudomonadota bacterium | reverse complement strand
GCCGCATCGAAGAAGCCCGTGGGCAGGCCAGCGAGTTCCACCCGCTGAGCGAGCTGACACCTTCGAGCGACACGCACACCCTGCTCCCCCCGCGCGTGACGCTGCAGATCCTGGGCGGCCGCAAGGAAAAGATCCGCCCGGGCGATGTGTTGGGCGCACTGACCAAGGACATGGGCTTTGCCGGCGCCCAGATCGGCAAGATCAACGTGAACGACTTTTCTACCTATGTGGCCGTGGACCGCGACATCGCGGCCAAGGTGCTCAAGGGCCTGAACGCAGGCAAGGTCAAGGGCAAGAGCGTGAAAGCGAGGATGCTGTGAACGGCATCGCCCCCATGCGCTTTGACACCCTGGGCCTGTGCGACGAGCTGGTGCAGGCGGCCACCGAGGCCGGCTACACCGCGCCCACCCCCATTCAGCAAGCGGCCATTCCGGAAGCCCTCAAGGGCCGCGATGTGCTGGCCACCGCCCAGACCGGCTCGGGCAAAACCGCGGCCTACGTGATGCCGCTGCTGCAGCACATGGAAGATACCTTCCTGCGCTCGCCCCCGCCCGGGCTGATGGGCGAACGCCAGGGCCGCAGCGCACGCCGCAAGACCCGCGCGCTGGTGCTTGTGCCCACGCGCGAGCTGGCTCAGCAGGTGACCGACACCGTGCAGAGCCTGTCGGCCCTGCTGCAGACCCCCCTGCGCTGGGCCTGCCTGCACGGTGGCGTCTCGATCAACCCGCAGATGCTGGGCCTGCGCCCGGGTGCCGATGTGGTGATCGCCACGCCGGGCCGCCTGCTGGACCTGGTCGAACGCAATGCCGTGCACCTGGACGATGTGCAGACCCTGGTGCTGGACGAAGCCGACCGCCTGCTGGATGGCGGCTTCGCCGACGAGCTGGAGCGCGTGCTGGCCCTGTTGCCCTTGCGCAAGCAGACGCTGATGTTCTCGGCCACCTTCCCGGCCGCCGCCAAGGACCTGGCCGCGCGCCTGCTGCACCGCCCGGCATGCATCGACGTGCCCAGTGAACCCGAGCAGGCCCCGGACATCACCCAGCGCGCGCTGGTGGTCGATGCCGAGCAGCGCCAGCCCTTGCTGCGCCACCTGCTGGCCACAGAAGACTGGGCGCAGGTGCTGGTGTTCGTGGCCACCCGCCACGCCTGCGATGTGGTGGCCCACAAGCTGCAACGCCATGGCTTTTCTGCGGCGGCCTTCCACGCCGACGCCAGCCAGGGCACACGCCGCGAAGTGCTGCAAGCGCTGAAAACGCGCCAGTTGCGCGTGGTGGTGGCGACCGACCTGGCCGCACGCGGCATCGACATCGCCCAACTGCCGGTGGTGGTGAACTTCGACCTGGCCCGCAGTGCCGACGACCATGTGCACCGCATCGGTCGCACCGGCCGCGCCGGAGCCAGTGGCCTGGCCGTGAGCTTCGTGCCGCCTGAGGCCGAAGCCCACTTCCGGCTGATCGAAAAGCGTCAGGGCCTGCGGGTCCCGCGTGAGCAGATCGCAGGGTTTGAACCCACGGCGCGCCCGGCCCAACCCTCCACAGAAGCGGCCGAATCCGATCCCGCCAAGTTACCGCCCGGCACTGGCGGCATCAAGGGCAAGCGAAAGAGCAAGAAAGACAAGCTGCGCGAGGCAGCCGCTGCCGCTGCAGGGCACAGGCCGGGTTGACCCCCGCAGTCGGGGCCTGTTCAGCCTGACCCACGCTTCGGCAAGCGTTCTATACTGCACCGAGGCTTCGACAACACCACAACACAGGGAATGCTGATGACGTTGACAAAGGCACTGCTCGCCACCGGGTCGATGGCCATGGTGCTTGCCGCGCAGGCCGCCACGGTCCAGGCCAACTACGTGGGCCAGATCACCGGCACCGCTTCGCTCAATGAGCAAGGCCTTGTGCTGATCGGCGACCAGGTCGTGCAGATCAATGACCTGCTCACCGGCACGCTGTCGTTCGACGACCAGTTGCCGCGGGAAGCACCCTCGTTCTGGGCGCCCAATGTGACGACCTATCGTCATTCTTTGTTCCCGATTGCATCCGCAATTCCGCCAGGTCAATCGTTCTTCACTGGGGTCACAACGCCCGGAACCGTGATCGTGCCGACCTCGACGATCACTCCCCCACCACCCGTGAATGTGGTCAGCGCGTCGCTGAACGGGACCTCGATCCTGGGCACGCCTGCCCTCAGCTGCCCGGAAGCCTGCAACAACCTGACAGTCACCCGCGAGCAACTGGCGCAGCCCCTGCTCAATGGGGCCGTCGAAGTGCTGACCTTCAGCTACGGCGTGTCCTCGTATGGCACCGGCGGGCTGTTCACGGTCCAGCCGCTTGCCAACCAGGTGCAGTCGATCCAGTTCAGTTTCTATTACGACCAGCCGCTGGTGGGCACCGGCCTGCCCAATGCCAATGCGCTGGGGGCGTTCAAGCAAGGCCAGATCACCCTGAACATGGGCAATGGCGCGGGCGTGTTTGCCACGATCCAGTCGCTCTCGCCGGTGCCTGAGCCCTCCACCTGGGCCCTCAGTGCTTTGTGTCTGGTGGGGCTGGCCT
>JBEGRT010000211.1:0-4132 GCA_041180305.1 Pseudomonadota bacterium | reverse complement strand
GTCTTCACATCGGCCACGGGCTTGACTTCGCCCAGCGTCAGGCGCGGCGGCACCTTGCGCACGGTGGCCAGCCCCAGCATCTCCAGGCCGCGGATGTAGCCCCAGCCAATGTCGAACTCGTAGGGCTTGACCGACAGCTTGGCCGAGGTCGGATAGGTGTGGTGGTTGTTGTGCAGTTCTTCGCCACCGATGATGATGCCCCAGGGGCTCACGTTGGTGGAGGCATCGGCCGCCTCGAAATTGCGGTAACCCCACCAGTGGCCCAGGCCATTGATGATACCGGCCGCGGTGATGGGGATCCACACCATCTGCACGGCCCACACGGTGATGCCAATGGCACCGAACAGCGCCAGGTCAATGGCCAGCATCAGGAAGATGCCCCAGGCCGAGCGCGGCGTATACAGATTGTTTTCCAGCCAGTCGTTGGGCGTGTTGTGGCCGTACTTCTTGAGCGTTTCGGCGTTGGCCGCCTCGGCCGCATACAGCTCGCGACCACGCAGCAGCACGGTCTCGATGCCGTGGGCCACGGGGCTGTGTGGGTCTTCGGCGGTTTCGCACTTGGCGTGGTGCTTGCGATGCACCGCCACCCACTGCTTGGTCACCGTGGCCGTGGTCAGCCACAGCCAGAAGCGGAAGAAGTGCGAGGGGATCGCATGCAGATCCAGCGAACGGTGCGCCTGCGAGCGGTGCAGGAAGATGGTGACCGACGCGATGGTGATGTGCGTGAGCAGCAGCGTGTAAGCCACGATCTGCCAGGCGCTGGCATCAAGCAAGCCCTTGTCAGCCCACGTGAGGAAGGCATCAACCGCGGGCGAGGACATCAGGAAATCAAACATGGGGTACCTCAGACGAAGCCGCGATTGTAGGACCCGGGCCGGGATTCAGCGCTTGCGGCAGCGCAAAGATGGGGAATGAACCCCTCGGTCCAGTGTGTGTCGAACGCCAGCCGATCGGTGCTCGGAAAACCCGCGTGCATGTGGTGTTTTCACGCCCGGGGCAACTGCTGCAGCGCAGCATCAATCTCGGCTTGCAGGGTTTCGGCCAGGGCCCGCCGGTCGGCGTGCGTGACGCGGTGCGGCGGCAGCACCTTGAGCGTGACGGTCAGACCTTTCGCGCCCGCCACCCACCACAGCGACTGCACCAGCGTGGTGTCGCCCACGTAGGCCGCGGCCGGGCTGATGGCGTGGTGCGCATCGCTGTAGCGCACGGCCACGGGCTGCACCGGCACATCGGCGTCGATGGCCGACTGCAGCAGGTTGGCATGGAAGTGCAGCAGGGCATGCCCGTCGCCCGTGGTGCCCTCAGGGAAGGCCGCGGCCGTGCCGCCCTCCTGCAGGGTCTGCGTGAGCAGGCCCATCACACGCATGGCGTCACGGCGGCGAGCGCGCTCCAGCAAGATGGTGCCGGCCAGCACCACCATGCGGCCCACGATGGGCCACTGGGCGACCTCGGCCTTGGACACAAAACGCGCCGGGTGCGTGGCCAGGATGGCCACGATGTCCAGCCACGACACATGGTTGCCCACGATCAGCTTGGCACCCGGGCGGAACTCGCCCTGCACCTTCAGGCGCACGCCCAGGCCGCGCAAGACGCGCAGCGACCAGCGCTGCACCAGCTCGCGCTGGCGCTCCGGGGTGTGCCGGGCAAAGCTGCGGTTCATGCACCAGGCCACCCACAGCAGGTTGACCAGGGTGTGCAGCAGGCGCACCACCGCCACCGGCACTCGCCACCAGGGGGTCATCAGGCCACCTGGGCTTCGTGGGCCACCTGGCCCGCCACCACCGTCAGGCGCACCCGGCCCGGCATTTCCATGCCGGTGCATTCGTAGGCGAACGGGGTGTGCTTGCCCTGGCTGACCAGGGCCTCAGGCTGCACGCGCCAGCTGTCACGGGGGTCGAACACGCACAGGTCGGCCACGCCGCCTTGCACGATGCGGCCGGCACTGGTGGCCAGCGAACCCAGCGCATCACCCAGCACCTTCACGGGGCCCTGGGTGACAGTGCCCAGGGCGCGGCGCAGCGCCTCGCCGGGCAGGCTGGCGGCCTCACCAGCTTGCAGGCCTGCGGCCTTCAGGGCCAGGCTCAGCAGCAGCTCCACACCGGTGCCACCCGGGGTGGCTTCGCCGAAGGGCAGCAACTTTTCGTCTTCACTGACCGGGGTATGGTCAGACACCAGAGCGTCGAGCGTGCCATCAGCGAGCGCAGCCTGCAGGGCGTCACGGTCGCGGCCCTGGCGCAGCGGCGGGTTCAGGCGCATGGCCGAATTGAAGAAGCCGATGTCCACGTCCGTCAGCATGAGCGAATTGATGCTGACGTCGGCCGTGATGGGCAGGCCCTGGGCCTTGGCCTGGCGCACGATCTCGATGCCGGCCGCGCTGGACAGGCGACACAGGTGCACACGGGCCCCCGTGGCGCGCGACAGCTCGACGATGGTGTTCAGCGCGATGGTCTCGGCAGCCACGGGCACGCCCGACAGGCCCAGGCGGGTGGCCACGGCACCGCTGGCCGCGATGCCCTTGCCCAGCCAGGCGTCTTGCGGGCGCAGCCACACGGTGTAGCCAAAGGTGGCGGCGTACTGCATGGCGCGTTGCAGCACCAGGGTGTCTTTCACAGGCACTTCAGCCTGCGAGTAACCCACGCAACCGGCTTCGTGCAGCTCGGCCATCTCGGTCAGGTTCTCGCCCTTGAGGCCACGGGTCAGTGCGCCCAGCGGGAACAGGCGGCAACGGCTGAGCTTGCGGGCACGCAGCTTGAGCATCTCGACCAGGCCCGGCTCGTCGAGCGTGGGGTCGGTGTCGGGCAGGCAGACCACACTGGTCACGCCACCGGCAGCGGCGGCGGCCAGTTCGCTTTCCAGCATGCCCTCGTGCTCGTACCCGGGCTCGCGCAGACGCACGGCCAGGTCGACCAGGCCCGGGGCCACGATGCAGCCCGTGGCGTCGATGGTGCGGTCGGCCGTGAAGTCGGCATTGACCTGTCCGATGGAGACGATGCGCCCCGACGCCATGGCGATGTCGCCCTGCACGTCCAGGCCGCTGGCCGGGTCGATCACGCGGCCGTTCTTGATCAGGAGTTTCATGCTTCGTTCCCCGCGATGATGGACATGACGGCCATGCGCACGGCAATGCCGAAGGTCACTTGCGGCAGGATCACGCTCTGGGCACCGTCGGCCACGCTGGAGTCGATCTCGACGCCACGGTTGATGGGGCCAGGGTGCATCACGATGGCGTCGGGCTTGGCCAGGGCCAGCTTCTCGGGGGTCAGGCCGAATTCCTTGAAGAACTCGCCGGAGCTGGGCAGCATGCCGCCGCTCATGCGCTCGTTCTGCAGGCGCAGCATGATCACCACGTCGGCGTCGCGGATGCCCTCTTCCATGCTGTGGCACACGCGCACGCCCATCTCGCGCAGGTCGCCGGGCACCAGGGTGCGCGGGCCCACCACACGCACTTCGGGCACGCCCAGCGTGGTCAGCGCGTGGATGTTGGAGCGGGCCACGCGCGAGTGCACGATGTCACCCACGATGGCCACGGTGAGGTTGGTGAAGTCTTTCTTGTAGTGCCGGATGGTGTACATGTCCAGCAGCGCCTGCGTGGGGTGCGCATGGCGGCCGTCACCGGCGTTGACCACGTGCACATGCGGCGCGCAGTGCTGGGCGATCAGGTAGGGCGCACCGCTTTCGCTGTGACGCACCACGAACATGTCGGCGTGCATCGCGCTCAGGTTGGCGATGGTGTCCAGCAGGCTTTCGCCCTTCGCGGTGGAAGACCTTGCGATGTCGAGGTTGATGACGTCGGCCGACAGGCGCTTGGCCGCGATCTCGAACGTCGTGCGCGTGCGCGTGCTGTTCTCGAAGAAGAGGTTGAACACGCTCTTGCCGCGCAACAGCGGCACCTTCTTCACCTCGCGGTCGTTCACGCTCAAAAAGGTGCCGGCCGTGTCCAGGATGTGGTGGATCACGTCACGCGGCAGCCCCTCGATGGACAGCAGGTGGATCAGCTCGCCGTGCTTGTTGAGCTGAGGGTTGCGGCGCGAAAGCATGGTGGCGGGCAGATTCAAGACACTTCGCGGACCGCAAAGCTGAAGCGGCCATCGGCATCACGCGCCAGCGACAGCCGCTGGTTCGCCGGCAACGT
>JBEGRT010000210.1:0-5893 GCA_041180305.1 Pseudomonadota bacterium | reverse complement strand
ACCACCTGGGTCTCAGGCACGTTCTCCTCACCCACCAGCTTGATGCCAGGCATCTTCTTGATCTCGGAGGCCGCCTCATAGTGCGACTGGTTGTAGCCAAAGTCGTCCTTGGGGCCCACATAGATCATGCCGATCGTCAGCGGCTTCTGGGCCAGCACGAGGTCAGACCACCCGCCCAATGCCAGCGACGCCCCGGTGGCGCCCACGCCCTTCATCCACGTCCGACGGTTCCATTGATCCATTGCCATGCATGTTCTCCTTGCACCAGCGTGTTGCACAAATGGCCACCACCCGGGGTGAGCTGCACAGCGAGACCCCTCGGCCCCACTGCATGGCTCAGGTGATGTACTGGTTGGTATACAAGCAACGGCTGTGCCGCCCCGGCCCTGTGCGACGGGCCCCGGGACGGGGCAACATCACGCACCAGGCGCGCCCATGACGAGGCTCGCCACAGGTGCGCAGGTCGTGTTGTGGTGCGGCCCCTGCCTCACGGCAGGGTGCACGCGTCAAAGCGGGGCGCGCAGGCCCCAAGGTGTCGCGCAGCTCAGTTGGGCCTGGCGCCCTGTGCGTCGTTGATGGCCTCGGCCAGGGCCTGCGCCATTTGCTGGCGCTCCAGCGGGTTGGCGATGGCGTCGCGCAGGATGTCGGGCAGGTGGCCGCGCAAGGCCGGGGTGTCAAGCCCATTGGCCGCCAGACGCGGCCGCACCTCTTGCAGCAGCAGTTGCGCAGCCCGCCCACGCGGCGAGGGCTGCTCAGCGCTCAGCGGCAAGGCCTGCCAACGCTTGATCAGTCGCTGGTAGCGCAGGTTGTTGATCCACTGCGCAGCCTCTTCGTCCGTCTGGCTGCCTTGCCTCAAGGCATTGCCAATGAGGTCCCACTCGTTGGCGTTCATGAACGGCGGCCGCTGCTTGGGCAGGCCGGTCACCGGCAAGCCGAACTCGTCGTCGATGGCCTGGACGGCCGCAGACACCGCAGGCACGGCGGGCACTGCACCTGCGTTCGCGCCCACAGCCGCCGCACCACCACCCCGGCTGGCCGCATCGGCCTGCGTGGCCATGGCCACGCTTTCTGGCAACACACTGCCACCCACGGCCCGCGCCTCCACGCGGGAGGCCGGCGCCGCCGCCGGGGGCTGCGCCTCGGCCTTGGCCGCCAAAGCGGCGGGGCCGCCCTCGGCCGGCTCCTCTTGGGTCAGCCACCAGCCCAGCGCACCCAGACCGAGGCCAAAGGCCAGGGCCATGGGCACCACACTCCAGTCGGTGGCGGGTTCATTGGGCAGTGCAGTTTGTTGCATCGTGGGATACGGCAAAACTCGGCAAACCCAGCGGCACTCACACCCACCGGGCACATGATTTGGCCCGTGCCCTGGACGCACACCGCCCGGCAGGCACACACGACTGCCTCCCCCAAGTGAGGGAGGAAAGCTCGCCCATTCTTTGGCCCCCCACCCGCGCGGGGAACAGGGTTTGCGCCCAAGTGTCGCACTTTCAACCCCGTCGCGCGCCACAGTCGGCGGGCGATGCAGCCGATCTCGCCAGCCCTTGGCGCGCCTTGTTCAAGCGCCAACAGGCCCCCGCCTGAGGGGGAAAGACGCCGAAACGACGAGGAATTCCCCTCAAACCCCGTCCGGGGGCTTGCCACAAGCCCGGGACTCTGGGGTATAAACGCGTCCTGATTCGAACGACCGTTTGAAAAGAACGATCGTTCGAAAGTCCCGAATCCCGAGTCCAACACCCGCGCCGCGCAGACGGCGCCCAACCGCCCCGAGGTGACACATGCCGCAGTACAAGGCCCCCATGCGCGACATGCGCTTCCTGCTCAACGAAGTCTTTGACTTTGCAGGCCACTACGCGAAGCTGCCCAGCGCAGAAGACGCCACGCCCGACATGGTCGAGGCCATCATGGAAGGCTGCGCCACCTTCTGCGAAGAAGTGCTCTCGCCCCTGAACCACACCGGCGACCTCGAAGGCTGCACCTTCAACAACGGCGAAGTCACCACCCCGAAGGGCTTCAAGGAAGCCTACGCCGAGTACGTGGCTGGCGGCTGGCAAGGCCTGTCGCACCCCACCGAATACGGCGGCCAGGGCCTGCCCATGTCGCTGAACATGATGAAGTCGGAAATGATGGGCACGGCCAACTGGTCGTTCACCATGTACCCCGGCCTGTCACTGGGTTGCATGAACACCATCATGCAGTACGGTGACGAGAAGCAGAAGAACACCTACCTGCCCAAGCTGGTCTCGGGTGAGTGGACCGGCACCATGTGCCTGACCGAACCCCAGTGCGGCACCGACCTGGGCCAGGTCAAGACCAAGGCCGACCCCGTGGGTGACGGCACCTACAAGCTCAACGGCACCAAGATCTTCATCTCGGCCGGTGAGCACGACATGTCGGAAAACATCATCCACATCGTGCTGGCCCGCCTGCCGGACGCCCCCAAGGGCACCCGCGGCATCTCGCTGTTCATCGTGCCGAAGTTCCTGGTGAACGCCGACACCAGCGTGGGCACCCGCAACACCGTGAAGGCCGGCTCGATCGAGCACAAGATGGGCATCCGCGCCTCGGCCACCTGCGTGATGAACTTCGACGACGCCATCGGTTACCTGATCGGCGAGCCCAACAAGGGCCTGGAAGCGATGTTCACCTTCATGAACACCGCCCGCATCGGCACCGCCGTGCAAGGCATCGCCCACGCCGAACTGTCGTACCAGGGCGCCCTGCCCTACGCCTACGAACGCCGCTCCATGCGCGCCCTGTCGGGCAAGAAGGACGCCGACTTCGTGGCCGACGCCCTGATCCACCACGGCGACGTGCGCCGCATGCTGCTGACCCAGAAGGCTGTGGCCGAAGGCGGCCGCTCGATGATCTACCACGCTGCCAAGCTGGCCGACAACATGGTCAACGGCATCCTGGAGAACAACCAGGCCAAGTACGAAGACTACGACAACCGTCTGGGCTTCTACACCCCGATCCTCAAGGGTTTCCTGACCGAAATGGGCCTGGAAGCGGCCAACCTGGGCATGCAGGTGTTCGGTGGCCACGGCTACATCAAGGAACACGGCATGGAGCAGATCGCCCGTGACGCCCGCATCTCGACCCTGTACGAAGGCACCACCGGCATCCAGGCGCTCGACCTGCTGGGCCGCAAGACCCTGCTGCAGACCCGCGGCAAGTGCGTGTTCGAGTTCACCAGCGAAATGATCGACGAGGTCAAGGGCCACCTGCTGGACGGCGGCCCGATGGGCACCATGGCCCGCGCCCTGTTCAAGCGCGCCCTGCAGTGGAAGTGGTCGACCCTGCGCATCATGCTGCGCGCCAACAAGGACCGCGACGTGGTCTCGACCTCGTGCTACGACTTCATGATGTACGCCGGCTTCGTGATGATGGGTCACTTCTGGTTCAAGCAGGCCAAGGTCGCTTCGCAGAAGCTGGCCACGGGCGGCAAGGACACCAAGGAGTTCTACACCTCGAAGATCCAGACGGCCGAGTTCTACTTCGACCGCCTGCTGCCCCGTGCCGATGGCCACTACAAGGGCATGATGGCCACCAGCCAGTCGATCATGCAGATCGACAAGGACCATTTCGCCATGAACTGATCGGGCAGAATCGGGGCCCCCGGGCCCTGATCTGTCATTTCGCACACCAACATGAGCCGACCCTCCCTCCCCCCAGAGACTGGCGGCTCCGCCCGACGCTACGGCGGCGTGTCTGCCGCCGAGCGCCAGGCGCAACGCCGTGAGCGACTGATCGACGCAGGCCTGGACGTGTTCGGGCGCATGGGGTACAGCGAGACCACCATGCGCATGATCTGCTCGCAGGCGCGCCTGACCGACCGCTACTTCTACGAGCAGTTCACCGACTGCGACGAGGTCTACAAGGTGGTGCACCAGCGCCTGTCGGCCGAAGTGATGAAACACATCGCAGCGGCCGCCAGCAGCGTGTCGGGTGACGACCCAATCGCTCTGGTCAAGGCGGGCCTGACGGCCTTTTACGGTTTCATCAAGGAAGATCCGCGCCGCGCGCAGATCCTCCTGATCGATGCCGTGACCACCGGTCTGGCCAACCCCTTGAACGTGAACGCCTGGGTGAGCCGTTACGTGGAGCCGATGCGCCACCGCTTCAAGACACGATACCCGAACCTGGATTTCACGCTCGATGTGGAACTGGTGATGGGAGGCTTCGTGGGCCAGGTGGTGCACACCGGTTCCGTGTGGTACCAGCGCAAATTCGACACCCCGGTGGAATTGCTGGTGGAGCACACGGCTTATGCCTGGGCCGGGCTGCACCAATGGCTGGCCAGTCGAAACACCGGCGCCGCAAAAACTGTCTGATGTCGATTCGCTCTCAGAAAATCCCGCTGCGGCGGGATTTTTTTGGGTCCGCACAAAATGGCAGCTTTGAATACCCAATCCAAAAGGGAATGAAAAAACCCGCCCAGATCAGGGGCGGGTTTTTCAGAATTCGGAGAACCGAATCAGGGGGCCTTGGTGCCGCCCAGCAGCACGGCGAAGGTGTTGTACAGGGGGCGGCCGTAGGTCTTCCACTCGTTGGCGTGGATGGCGTCGATCAGCTTGATGCCGGTCTTGGGGAACAGGCCCAGCACGGGGTCCAGGGCAGCGCCGGCGACTTGCTTGATTTGGTCTTGGTTCAGGGTTTGCATTTTGCTTGACTCCAGTCAGTGGGTTTCATTGCAGCGGAAATATCCTCTACAAAACCGACTGTAATGCGCACCCATGAGCCCTTCCAGAGGAATTTCCTGCGTGAATTGATCGAATCTGACGAATCAAAACATTTATTCTGATTCGCGCATCAAGACAATCATGCAAGTGTATTTCAAACCTCAGATTTTCAGGCCACCCAATGCTTTTTCATGAAGGCGGCCATGCGCTCCAGGGCCTGATCCGATGATTTCAGCAAACCGGCGTGGGCATGGAACACATGCCAGCGCTGCATGTAGATCTCGCACTCGCAGTGGCGCCCGATTTCAGCGGCAGCCTTGGCCAGCCACACCGAGTTGTCGAACAGCACTTCGTCGTCGCCCACCTGCACCATGGCCGGCGGCATGGTGCTCAGGTCGAAGCCCATGGGGTTGGCCAGGGGGTTCTTCGGGTCGGCCTTCATGGCCTTTTCCACGTCTTCGGCCCAGGCCAGGCGGATCATGGGGTCGCGCGGGATGCGGGCCTCGGCGGTGCCGTTGGGCAGCTCGTGCAGGCTGAAGGCCGGCGAGATCATGACCAGCGAGGCCGGCACAGGCAGGCCTGCCATCTCGATGGCCTTCCAGGTCACCAGGGTGAGGTGGCCGCCGGCTGAGTCACCCGCGATCGAGATGCGGTCAGGGGTGTAGCCATCGGCCAGCAGCTGCCGGTACGAGGCCAGGCAGTCGTCGATCTGGGCCGGGAACACGTGCTCGGGCGCCAGACGGTAGTGCGGGGCCAGCACTTCGGCACCGGTCAGCACCGCCAGGCGGCGGGTGATGGTGCGGTGGGTCTTGGGGCTGCCCGCGACGAACGCGCCGCCATGGATGTACAGGATGGCGTGCTTGGGCTTGGGGCCCGCCTTGGGGCGCACACGTTCGATGGTGAACGGGCCGATGCGACCGGCCTCGACCACCGCGCCTTTGTCTTGCGGCATCAGGGCCGCCCCGTTGGCCAAGGCAATGCGCTGCACCGCGAAGGGCCAGGGCGGGCCCAGGAAGGGCTTGATCGTGACCTTCAGGGCCACGCGCAGCGCCGCCGACAGAAACGACTCCATGGCGCCTGCAGGCGGCATGTAGGTGCGGATGATCGGCGCCTGGGCCTTGGCGGCCGCGGGGCTGGTGCTGTGCATGGCAGACATCGACAACTCCTGTGGGGTCAGCGGGGCTCAGCCCAGCATGTCACGCTTGGCGAACGCG
>JBEGRT010000209.1:0-2541 GCA_041180305.1 Pseudomonadota bacterium | reverse complement strand
TGGGCACCTGGTCCCAGATGAAGGTGGCGTCGCTGGGCGCCCAGTGGTAGACCTGCCCGCCCACGGTGGCCAGCATCTGACAGGCAAAAAAGGTGCCCCAGAGCAGCTTCAGAGGTTCGTGGGCCGGCAGGCGGCTGACGCGCCAGAAGCCCCAGATTCCGATGGGCAGCAGCGGCAGGTGGCTGAGCACCAGCAAAGCCGCCGGGATGCCGTGCCAGGTGTGAGCGCCTGCGAATTCGTGCATGTGCGGCACCAGGTGCACCGGGCCCCACGCCACCAGCAGTGCGGCACCCGCCAGGGCCATGGCCAGCACCAGGGCCATGGTCGAGCGACGCAGCAAGGATTCGGGGCTTTCAGTGCGAGGGCGCAGCATGGAACGGCAGGCAGACAGGTGTTCGAAAACCGTGCAATGCTCCGCGAATCCGATGACGCCGACAAGGCGACTGACTTCAAATTAGGGGGGTGTTTTCCCGGAGTTCAGCCAGGCACGCCAGCCCCCGTAGGCCGTGACGTCGGTGGCGCCGACCAGGGCAGAGGGTTCGCAGATGAAGCCGGGCACCTCCCGGCCATCGGCCAGGCGCGTGCGACCAATGCCCAGCGGCGCCGGAATGCCCGCCACAAAGCTGCCGAAATGGGCCACCGGCATCTCCCAGACCTCGACTTCAATGGCCGCGCCTTCGCCCTGCCCCTCGGGCACACGCACCAGGGCCGGCCGCCGCACGGGTACCGGGCCTTTGGCCAGTTCGTAGAGGCGGTGATCGGGGCTGGTGTGGGTGCAGGCCACACGGCGAGCGCCACGCTGGGTGAGTTGCCAGTTCAGGGGTTGGCCCTCCAGGTGCGCACCACACACCGCCACCTGCACCATGCCATCGGGCGCCAGCCCGGGCAGGCTCTGGCGCAAGGCACTGAAGGCTGGGGCTGGCGGGTGCGGCCAGTCGGTGGCGCCCAGGCGTGCCGGGGCGGGGGCAGCGTGCGGATGCGGCTGTGGCGTCTGCACTTGCGCGGCCTGCCAGCGTGCCGCCAGGTGGAGCAGCGGCACATCCTGATGGGCAGGGCCCATGAAGGTCACGCCAAAGGGCAAGCCCTTGGGCACCGAACCCGCCGGCACGGCCACCCCCACCCAGTCCAGCAGGTTCAGGTGGTTGGTGTAGCGGCCCAGGTGCGAATTGAGTCCGATGGGATCGGCCTGCATGGCCGCCAGCGTGGGGTGGCAAGGCACGGTGGGCATCAGCAGCACATCCACCTGCTGCCACAGGGCCTGGGCCTGGCCGCGCAAGGCCTGCAGGCGGTACTGGGCCGCGAAGGCATCGGCCGCCAGCGGGGCCTTGCCACCCAAGGTGATCTCGCGGGTCACGGGGAACACGGCCTCGGGCTGAGCCTCGATGAAATCACGGATGGCCAGGTAACGCTCGGCCACCCAGGGGCCCTCGTACAACAGGCGGGCGGTGTCCAGCAAGGGCTGGATGTCGACCTCCACGATGGCCAGGCCCAGCGCACGGGCCTGGTCAATGGCGCGCTCGAAAGCGGCCTGCCAGGCTTGCACGGTGGCCTCATCGCCCATGAACACACGCTGCGCGGGCAAGGGCACGCCCAGGCGCGGCACGGCATCGCCCAGCGGTGGGCGGCCCACGTCGAAGCCATGGGGCTGCGCCGGGCGCGAGTAGGCATCGAGCGGGTCGTGCGCCTGGGCCACGGCCAGCACACGCAGGGCGTCTTCGGCCGTGAAGGCGAAGATGCTGACGGCATCAAGCGACCGGCAGGCGGGCACCACACCGCGCGTGCTCAGCAGCCCGCAGGTGGGCTTGAGCCCGACCAGGTTGTTGAAGGCCGCCGGGACGCGACCCGACCCCGCCGTGTCAGTGCCCAGGGAAAAGCTGACCTGCCCCAGCGCCAGGGACACCGCCGAGCCGGAACTGGACCCCCCGGACACCAGGGCCGGGTCGATGGCATTGCGGCAGGCGCCGTAGGGCGAGCGGCTGCCATTGAGCCCCGTGGCGAACTGGTCAAGGTTGGTCTTGCCGATGGGGATGGCCCCGGCATCCACCAGCCGCTGTACCACGGTGGCGCTTTCGGTGGGGGCTTGGGCGTACTCAGGGCAGGCAGCCGTGGTGGGCAGACCCGCCAGGTCGATGTTGTCCTTCACCGCGAAGGGCAGCCCGTAAAGGGGCTTGCCCTCGGGGCCCTGGGCCATCAAGGCTTCGGCCATGTGTGTGAGCTGCCCCGGGCTGAAACGGCTGATCCAGGCATGGTGCGGGTCGTCGCCAATGCGGCGCACCACCTCGTGCACCACCTGCACCGGCGTGATGCGCCCGGCGTGCAGGGCTGCGCTCAGCGTCTGCATGTCGAACGACAGGGTTTCGATGATGTTCGTGTTGTTCATGTCGTGCCCTCCAGCACCACCACGTCTTGTCCGGCCTGAACGGCCCCGCCCTCTTTCACCAGCACATTCCAGACCCGCCCGGCGCGCGGGGCCGTGATGGCGAACTCCATCTTCATGGACTCGACCACCACCAGCACCTGGTCGGCCTCGACTGCCTGGCC
>JBEGRT010000208.1:0-6518 GCA_041180305.1 Pseudomonadota bacterium | reverse complement strand
CACGAACGGACCAACATCGCCGACGTCAATCGCGCCAAACGCGAACTCGAACGCCTCAAGCGCATCGCCAAATCTGAAGGCGTCTGGGAAGACGCACGTTTTCGCGACCAGATCGCTCTGCTCGAAGTGGACGTGGTGGCGCTCGAAATGCTGGTGCTTCGCGTGCTGTCGGCCGAGAAATCGGGCAAAAACTCTCTGGACATCGCCGGCCTGCTCAAGATCCGCGGCAGCGAGATCCAGCAGCGCTACACCGAGCTGATGATGCTGGCTGCAGGCCCGGCGGCCTTGCCCTTCCTGATGGAAGCCATGGAAGCCGGCTGGCAGGGCGACCAGTACGCCGGGGGATTCCCGGGCGGCCGCGTGGACAGCGCGCCCCTGGCCTCGAACTACTTCAACTACCGCAAGACCACCATCTACGGTGGTTCGAACGAAGTGCAACGCAACATCGTCGCGCAGACGCTGCTGGGCTGAGCCCCGCCTCACGCCCGCCACAACCCTTTGCGAAGGAACCCGTCATGGATTTCGATTTCACGCCCGACCAGGAACAACTGCGCGACATGGTGGCCCGCTGGGTGCAGAAGGAGTACACCTTCGACCACCGCCGGGCGCTGGCCAGGGCCGGTGGCGCCCAGGGCATTGACCCCACCAGCACCTGGGAGGCCTTGAGCGGCCTGGGCCTGCTGGGCCTGGCCGTGCCCGCCGATTTCGACGGCATGGACATGGGCCCGGTGGAGGCCATGGTGGTGATGGAAGAACTGGGCCGCGGCCTGGTGGCCTCGCCTTATGCCGCAGCCAGCCTGATGGGCGCGGGCCTGCTGCGCGATCACGCGCCGGCGGCCCTGCAGCAAGCCTGGTTGCCTCGGGTGGCCGAAGGCACGGCCCGTGTGCTGCCCGCCCTGCAGGAAAAGGGCGCACGGCACCGCCTGAACGTGGTGGCCACCACGGCCACCCAGCAAGCTGGGCAGTGGCTGCTGAGCGGTGTGAAGAACCTGGTGCCCGTGGGCGGCGATGACGGTGTGGCCGAGGCTTACATCGTGCCGGCCCGGGTGAGCGGGGATGTGGCCAGCCGCGAAGGCATTGCGCTGTTCCTGGTGGACAAGGGCGCAGCGGGCCTGCAGGCGGCGCTGCACCCGCTGCAAGATGCATCGCGTGCGGCCGAGCTGCGTTTCGAGAACACGCCGGCCACGCTGATCGTGGCCGAGGGCATCGACGCACTGGAGCACATGGTGGACATCGGCATTGCCGCCCTGTGTGCCGAGGGTGTGGGCGCCATGGAAGCCTTGCTGGCCCTGACGGTCGATTACCTGAACACGCGCAAGCAGTTCGGCGTGGTGATCGGCAGCTTCCAGGCCCTGCGCCACCGCGCGGCCGACATGAAGATGCAGCTGGAGCTGGCCCGCTCCATGAGTTACTTCGCCACGCTCAAGCTCACGGCCCCTGTGGCCGAGCGCCGCCGCGCCCTCGCGCAGGCCAAGGTGCAGCTGGGGCAGTCCATGCGCTTTGTGGGGCAGCAGGCCACGCAGCTGCATGGCGGCATCGGCGTGACCGATGAATACGTGGGCGCGCACTACTTCAAGCGCCTGACCTGCATCGAGCTGTCGCTGGGTGACTCGCTGCATCACCTGGGCGAGGTCTCGGCCCGCATGACCGAGCACGCGGGGGTGGTGGCCTGATCAGGCCAGCGCTTCGAACTCGGTCACATCGTGGGCACAGAAGAGCGTCACTTCGTGCCCATGGTCGCGCTTGAGTTCTCGCAGGCGCTGCTGGTTGGCCATGCGGGCGGCGCCATCCATCTGCACCAGGCTTTGGAAAATGCGCAGACCCAGCGGGCAGCTGGGGTCCATGTCGGTTTCGCCATGGTAGAAGTAGGCGTCGCCACAGTGCAGCATCCAGCCTGAATCGCCCTTGACGGCGATGCCGCAGTGGCCGCGCGTGTGCCCGGTCAGGGGCACCAGCAGCACCTCGTCGTCGGTGCCGGGCAGGGCGCGCATGGCCTCGAAGCCCATCCAGCGCTCACCTGCCACCTCGTGGCGCACCCAGGCCGGCCCGTGGGCCCACTGGTGCGGCAGGTAGCGGCCTTTTTCCTGCAGGGTGCTGCGCGACAGGGCTGCGTCCAGTTCGCGGTGGAACACATGCACCTGGGCCTTGGGGAAGTCGCTCAGACCGCCCGCATGGTCGAGGTCGAGGTGGGTGGGCACGATGTGCCGCACATCGGCCGGGTCGAACCCCAGCTCGCGGATCTGGAACAGCGCCGTGTCCGACATGCGGTACTGCGGGTTCACGATCGCATTGAAGGCCAGACCCATGCGCGACGGGTGGGCCACATCGGCCGTGCCGATGCCGGTGTCCACCAGGATCAGGCCATCGCGGCCTTCGATCAGCAGGCAGTGGCAGCACATTTTGGCCTGGCCCAGCCAGCGGCCCTCGCCGTTGATCAGGCGTTGGCCCAGGGGGCACATCGAGCCGCAGTTGAGGTGGTGGATGCGCATGGGCCGGGGTCTCCTTGCCAGTTCAGGGGTGCAGACCGTGCTTCCTGATCTTGTCGTGCAGCGTGGTCTTGGCCACTTTCAGGGCCTCTGCGCATCGTGCCACGTTTCCACCCTGGCGCTCCATCTCGGCCTGGATCAGCTCGCGCTCGAAGCGATCGACCGCCTCGGACAGCGTCAGCCCGCTGGCATTCAGCTCGGGGCTGGCCGAGCCCGAGGGAGCGCCCAGCACCGCATTGGGCACGCCCAGCACCAGGCAGTCGGCCACATTGCGCAGCTCGCGCACATTGCCCGGCCAGTCGTGCTGCATCAGGCGCGACATCTGCTCGGCGCTGATCTCGGGCTGGGGCCGGTGGAAACGCTCGGCGGCCAGCAGGCCGAAGTGCGTCATCAGCATGGGGATGTCTTCGCGGCGCTCGCGCAGCGGTGGCAGCACGATGTTGACCACGTTCAGGCGGTAGTACAGGTCGGTGCGGAAGCTGCCTTCCTTGGCCTTGTCCTGCAGGTTCTCTTTGGTGGCGGCCACGAAGCGGCACTGCACCGGCACCGACTGGTTGGCGCCCAGGCGTTCGAGCTGGCGTTCCTGCAGCACGCGCAGCAGCTTGATCTGCATGGGCATGGGCATGGTTTCCAGCTCGTCAAGAAACAGCGTGCCGCCCGCTGCGTATTCGATCTTGCCGATGCGGCGCTTCTGGGCACCCGTGAAGGCGCCGGCCTCATGGCCGAACAGCTCGCTGTCGAGCAGGTTGTCGGGCATGCCGCCGCAGTTCAGGGCCACGAAGGGCTGTTCACGCCTGCTGGAGCAATCGTGCAGGGCCTGGGCCACCAGCTCCTTGCCGCAGCCGGTTTCGCCATGCACCAGCACATCGACGGGCGAATCGGCCACGTCCATGATCAGCTTGCGCACCGCGGCCATGGCCGCCGATTTACCGATCAGCTTGCCCTCGATGCCGTTGCGAAAGGCCAGCTGGCGGCGCAGCTGGTCGACCTCCAGGCTCAGCAGGCGCTTTTCCAGGGCCTTGCGCACCACCTCGGTCAGGTGTTCGGGCGCAAAGGGCTTGGGGATGAAGTCGTAGGCGCCGCTGCGCATGGCATCGACCGCCAGGTTGATGTCGCCATGGCCCGTGATCATGATCACCGGCAGGGCCTTGTCGTGCTGCTGGCACAGGCGCACCAGCGACAGGCCGTCGGCCTTGGGCAGGCGCATGTCGGTCACCACCACGCCCACGCCGCCCTGCATGATGCGGGTCAGGGCCTGCTCGGCCGAGGCCACGCCCTCCACCGGCAGGCCGGCCAGCTGCATGGCCTGCACGCAACCCAGGCGCAAGGCCGGGTCGTCTTCGACGATGAGGATCAGGTGCTCGGGGGCGGGTGCGGTAGCGGTCATGTCAGCGGGTCGGTGGCCGGCGCAGAAATCTCGGCGGGCAGCAGCTCGCTTCCTTCACCGGGGTCTGGGGCGCGGCTGCCAAGTTCAATGATGAAGCGAGCGCCGCCTTCCAGGCGGGTTTCGGCAAGCAGTTCACCCTGGAAGCTGCGCACGATGTCGCGCGAGATCGACAGGCCCAGGCCCAGGCCTTCGCCGCGGGGCTTGGTGGTGAAGAAGGGCTCGAAGATGCGGTCACCGCCGTGGGCGGGCAGGCCAGGGCCGCTGTCGTCGATCAGCAGGCGGATGCGCTGGTGTTCGCTCACCTCGGTGTGCAGGTGCAAGGTGCGGGTGGGCTGGTCCTTCATGGCGTCCAGCGCATTGCCGATCACGTTCACGATGACCTGCTCCAGGCGGTTGGGCTCGCCCCACACTTCAATGGCCTCGTCCTGGCAATCGTTGCGCAGGATGACCTGATCGGCACGCACCCGCGCCACGAACAGCAGCAGCGCGTTGTTCACGGCCTGCGACAGGTCCATGCGGGTGGCGGTGGCCGGGGCCTTGCGGGCAAAGCCCTTGAGCGACTGCACGATCTCGCCCATCTGCTCGGTCAGCCGCGTGATCAAGGCGAGGTTGCTGCCCACGGTGGCCAGATCACCGCGCTGCAGGAAGGCGCTGGAATTGCCGGCCAGGGTGCGGATGGCGCCCAGCGGCTGTGACAGCTCGTGGGTGATGCCGGTGGACATCTGGCCCACGGCGGCCAGCTTGGCGGCCTGGATCAGTTCGTCTTGCGCCTCGCGCAGGGTGTGCTCGGCCTGGATGCGTTCGGCCACTTCCTTGCGCAGGCGTTCGTTGGCGCTGGCCAGCGCACTGGTGCGGCGAGCCACCTTCGATTCCAGGTCAGAGTTGGCCTTTTCCAGCATGCGCTTGGCCGCCAGCTTCTGGCGCACCAGGCGCTGGCGTTGCTGCACCACCAGCCACAGCAGGCACACGAAGCCCGTGGCCACGGCCGACAGCATGGCCACCATCACGGCCTGCTTGCGCACGCCATCGACCTCGTGGAAGCTCCACAGGCGCCAGCCCATCTTGCGCAGGTCGCGGGGCACGGCCATCAGGGTGCGGCCCAGGCGTTCCTGCAGCGCATGGCCCGACAGCACCAGGCCGTCCCGCCGCGCGGCCTCTGAAGGGTTGACCAGATCGGGGCCCAGCGGGAACAGGCGCAGGCGGCTTTCGCTGTACAGCTGGGCGATCTGCAGTTCAATGCGCTTTTCGATCGGGGTTTCGGCCAGGCGCTGGTACAGCCAGTCGGGCTCGGAGGCCAGGATGACCACGTCGTGTTCGTCGATGATCAGGGCGGGCGAGCCCAGCATCGCCCACAGCTGCTGCACGGGTTGCAGCGAGATCTTGATCACGGCCACGCCCACAATGCGGCCGTCTTGCCGGATGGGGTTGGCCAGGTAGTAGCCCGGTTGGCGGCTGGTGTTGCCGATGGCGAAATGCCGGCCCACCTGGCCGGCCAGCGCGGTGAGAAAGTAGGGGCGGAAGGACAGGTCTTCGCCCATGAAGCTGCCGGCTTCGCGGTAATTGCTGGTGGCCACCACCGTGCCGCGGGTGTTCAGCACGTACACGGCCAGGCTGCCCAGCTGGGCATTGAGCTTGGCCAGGTAGGCGTTGACCGGCACGGTCGAGGCATTGGGCTGCGGTGCGGCCAGCAGGGCCAGCACTTCCTGGTTCAGCTGGATGGTGGCGGGCACCGTTTCCAGCCGGTTCAGCATGCCCTCCATGGCCGAGTTGAACAGCTCGAGCTTGTGCTCGGTGTTCGAGCGGGCGGCGGCCAGGCCTTGCCGCCAGCTGGCTTCGTAGGCCAGAAGGCCCGTGGCCAGCATGGCCAGCAGCACCAGCAGGGCGCCCACCATGATGCGGCTGCGGCGCACCACATCCTGCACCGACACATCGCCCGTGATCAGGGCGTCACGGATCGATGTCTGCGTGTCGGGGCTCTCGTCAGGCATGGCCCTAGGATATCAGTCAGGGGTACAGGCCGCGCATGGCACGGGCTTGCAGCACGCGCGTGCAGGCCTGGATGAAGGCCGCCGTGCGCAGGTTCACGCCACGCTCTTGCGACAGTTGCCAGATGGCGGCAAAGGCCTCCGTGAGCACGCGGTCGAGCTTGTCCATGATGTCCTGCTCGGTCCAGAAGAAGCTGGTGGCGTTCTGCACCCATTCGAAGTAGCTGACGGTCACGCCGCCGGCATTGGCCAGCACGTCAGGCAGCACCACGCAACCGCGGGCATTGAGCACGTCTTCCGCTTCCGGCGTGGTGGGCCCGTTGGCACCTTCCACGATCAGGCGCGCCTGGATCTCGCCCACATTGGCCAGCGTGATCTGCTTTTCCAGCGCGGCGGGCAGCAGGATGTCGCACGGCGTCTGCCAGAACTGCTCGCGGCTCAGGAAGGTGGTGCCGGGCAGGTCGCTCCACTGGCCGCCACGGGCCAGGTGCTCGCCCACGGCCACCGGGTCGATGCCCGCTTCGGCGTGCACGGTGCCGGTCACGTCCTGGATGGCCACGATGCGGGCGCCGGCCTGGTGGAAGGCCCGCGCGGCGGCACTGCCCACATTGCCGAAGCCCTGGATGGCCACGCGGCTGCCGGCCAGGCGCATGCCCAGCT
>JBEGRT010000207.1:0-2926 GCA_041180305.1 Pseudomonadota bacterium | reverse complement strand
TCACCTCGGCATCGAGCACATAGCCTTCGCCACGCACGGTGCGGATCATGTCGACTTCGTCGCCGGCCTGGCCCAGTTTCTGGCGCAGCCGCGAGATGGTCAGGTCCACGCTGCGGGCGCTGACATCCCCACCGTCGGCCTGGCTGAGCCCGACCAGCTGCTCACGGCTGAGCACCTGGCCCGCACGGGTGGCCAGTGCATCGAGCAGGCGAAACTCGGCGCCCGACAATTGCACCAGCAAGCCCGCTGGGGTCAGCAGCTGGCGCTGCACGCGGTCGAACCGGAAACCGCGGAAACACATGCTGCGACCCTCGGGGCTGGCGGCATGTGCCGGCACTGCTCCCGTGCGCCGCAACACCGCATGGATGCGGGCGACCAGCTCGCGGGGCTCGAAGGGCTTGGGCAGGTAATCGTCGGCCCCCAGCTCCAGCCCCACGATGCGGCTGGCCGGATCGCCCTGCGCGGTCAGCATGATCACGGGCGTGGGCCGGTGGCGGCGCAATTCGGCGCACAGGTCCAGGCCATGGCCATCAGGCAGCATCAGGTCCAGCAGCACGATGTCGAAGGCACGGGCCCTGAGCTGCTGCCACAGGCTGGCCGCCGTGGGGGCCACGGTCACGGCCATGCCGAAGCGCCCCAGGTATTCGGCCAGCAGGGCGCAGATCTCCGGGTCGTCCTCCACCAGCAGGCAGTGCAGGTTCATGGGCAGCAAGGTCCAGAAACAAAAAACGCCTCCGAAGAGGCGTTTGCTGCGATCAGCCGAAGTGGCAGATGTAGTGGTAGGGCTCGCCCTCCACCTTGATCTCGAACGAGGAATTGCCCGGCACGTTGTAGCTTTCGCCCGGGCCGTAGGTCTTCCATTCGTCAGAGCCCGCCATCTTCACCGTGCACTGGCCAGCCACGGTTTCCATGATTTCCGGCGCGCCGGTGTTGAAGGTCAGGGTGGCGGGCAGGATCACGCCAACCGACTTGCGGGTGCCGTCGGCCAGGGTCACGGTGTGCGAGACGCACTTGCCATCGAAGTACACATTGGCCTGGGTGTTGACGGTACCGGCCAGGGTGGTGGTGGTCATGGTTGAAACTCCGTTGAATCGATCACTTGGCCTTGGCGGCCTTGGGGGCGGCCTTGGGAGTGGCCTTCGGGGCGGCAGCCGGCTTGGCAGCGGCCTTGGGGGCGGCAGCGGGCTTGGCGGCAGGCTTGGCCACGGGCTTCTTGGCCACGGGCTTGGCAGCCTTGCCAGCAGCAGCGCGCTTGGCCTTCACGTTGGCGCCAATGCGCAGGCGCAGGGCGTTCAGCTTGATGAAGCCGGCAGCGTCGGCCTGGTTGTAGGCGCCACCGTCGTCGTCGAAGGTCGAGATCTTGGCGTCGAACAGGCTGTCGGTGGCCGACTCACGGCCCGTGCACATGATGGTGCCCTTGTACAGCTTGAGCTTGACGGTGCCGTTCACGGTGGCTTGCGAGGCGTCGATCAGGCCTTGCAGCAGTTCGCGCTCGGGGCTGAACCAGTAGCCGTTGTAGACCAGGCGGGCGTAACGGGGCATCAGGTCGTCCTTCAGGGCCAGCACTTCGCGGTCCAGGGTGATCGACTCGATGGCGCGGTGGCCGGTCAGCAAGATGGTGCCGCCAGGGGTTTCATAGCAGCCGCGGCTCTTCATGCCCACGTAGCGGTTCTCGACCTTGTCCAGGCGGCCAATGCCGTGCTTGCCGCCCAGCTCGTTGAGCTTGGTCAGCACCTGGGCCGGGCTCATCTTCACGCCGTTGATGGCGACCACGTCACCCTTGGCGTAGGTCAGCTCGATGGTCTCGGCCTTGTTGGGCGCCTTCTCGGGCGACACGGTCAGGCGCCACATGTTGGATTCGGGCTCGAAGTTCGGATCTTCCAGCACGCCGCCTTCATAGCTGATGTGCAGCAGGTTGGCGTCCATCGAGTAGGGGGCGCCGCCCTTGCGCTTCTTGAAGTCCACGGGGATGCCGTGCTTGTCGGCGTAGGCCAGCAGCTTTTCGCGGCTCAGCAGGTCCCACTCGCGCCAGGGGGCGATCACCTTCACGCCAGGCAGCAGCGCGTAGGCGCCCAGCTCGAAACGGACCTGGTCATTGCCCTTGCCGGTGGCGCCGTGCGAGATGGCGTCGGCCTTGCTCTTCTTGGCGATCTCGACCAGGCGCTTGGCGATCAGCGGGCGGGCGATCGAGGTGCCCAGCAGGTATTCACCTTCGTACAGGGCGTTGGCACGGAACATGGGGAACACGAAGTCGCGCACGAACTCTTCGCGCAGGTCTTCGATGAAGATGTTTTCGGGCTTGATGCCCATCTTCAGGGCCTTGGCGCGTGCCGGCTCGATCTCTTCACCCTGGCCGATGTCGGCGGTGAAGGTGACCACTTCGCAGTGGTATTCGTCCTGCAGCCACTTCAGGATGATGGAGGTGTCCAGGCCGCCGGAATAGGCCAGCACGACCTTCTTGACCGAGGGCTTGGCTGCAGAGGCTGCTGCCTGAGGTGCGACGGTGGCGGCGGGAGCGGCCACAGCCGTCTTGGCGGGCTTGGCAGGCTTGGCGGCGGCTTTGACAGCCTTGGCAGGTTTGGACATGTTCGTTCAGGTTCAGTCAGACGAAAGACGAGATTTTAGGCCCCCTGCGCCCTGCGCGCGAAATACCTGGCTGGCGTGTGAAATCTGACCGGTTTGTGACCGCTATTCCTGGGCTGCCCCCAATGGCGCTGCGTGGAAGATTCAGGAGCAATCGAAGGTGTAGTTTCTGGAGGTTCGTCTGTCTGCAAACCGCCCCGTTTTTCCCCACCGTGCCGCTGATGGCTGCGCGATGATTTCCGCTTTCCGAAATCGGGTGGGGGTGGCATGAGCTGGACACGACACCTCAAGCGCCTGCGGCCGTCGCGCCGCGCCGACCCGCTGCAATTCGACGGCGTGCTGG
>JBEGRT010000206.1:0-3123 GCA_041180305.1 Pseudomonadota bacterium | reverse complement strand
CCGGCGGGGGCCAGGGCCCGGCTGGCCAGCATGTTCACGGCGATCAGGCCGCCCATGGTGAGCATGCGTTCCGAAATCAGGTACACACCGATGATCACGGTGGCCACCGACACCACCTGCGACAGCGTGGCCGTGCTGTACATGGCCGTGGACGACAGGGCCCGCATCTTCACGTTGGTGGCCGACAGGAACTGGTTGGCGCGTTCCCAGCGGGCCTGGATCAGCCCTTCGGCACCTTGGGCCTTGATGGTCTCGATGCCGGTCAGGCTTTCGATCAGGGTGGCGTTGCGCTGGGCCGAGGCCTGGTTGGTGCTCAGTGACAGTTCATGCAGGCGATGCTGCAGGGTGTAGCCGCTGACCAGTACGATCAGGAACACCACCACCACGGGCAGCACCAGCCAGGGCGAGATCCACGCGATCACAACCAGGAACAGCAGGCCGAAGGGCAGGTCGATCAGGGCCGTGACCGTGCTGGAAGCGATGAAATCGCGCACCTGCTCGAAGCCGCGCAGGTTGGCCGCGAACGAACCCACCGATTGCGGGCGGTTTTCCAGGCGCATGCCCAGCACGGCCTCCATCAGCCGGGCCGAGATCTGCACGTCGATGCGGGCGCTGGCCTCGTCCACGAAGTGGCTACGCAGCAGGCGCATGAACAGATCGCCCCCCAGGATCAGCAGCACACCCACCGCCAGGGCCCACAGGGTTTCGGTGGCATGGTTGGGCACGACCCGGTCGTACACGTTCATCGAGAACAGCGGGAAGGCCAGGGCGAACAGGTTGATCAGCAGGGCGGCCCAGAGCACGTCGCGGTACACGAAGCGCTGCGCCAGCACCGAGCTCCAGAACCAGTGGCCACTGCGCGTGGGACGCAAGGTGGGGGTGCGCTCGTCGAAACGGAAATGAGGCCGTGCAAACAGCATCACGCCGCTGTAGCGAGCCTGCAGTTCACTCACGGGCATGAGCACGCCACCTTGCCCGGTTTCTGGCAGGAGCACGCGGGCCTGGTCGCCTTCGATGCCCAGCAGCACGCAGGCCTGTTGCCCGTGCAGCAAGGCGATCGCCGGCAAGGTGAGGGCGTCGACTGTGTCAATCGGCAGGCGTTGCAGCCGGGTCGACAGCCCTGCGCGTGCAGCGGCGCGTTCGGCCAGCGCGACGGTGAGGTGCCCCTCGGTGGCGGGCAGCCCGGCCGTCAGAGATGCCCGGGTGGCCCCGATGCCATGCAGGCGGCAGATCTCGATCAGGCAATCGAGCAGGGGGTCCGGCTTGATCAGGTCTTCGCGCAGGCGCTGCGCAGAAGGCTCTGCCCCGGGTGTCTCTTGGGTGTCGCTCATGGGCCATCGGGGCTCGCCCAGCAAGCCCAAATCAGGTTGTCAGGTGATATCGACACAGTGCACGGCAAATTGACCGCTGGCGCGTTCGGCGAAGTAACGCTCCAGGGTGAGTTTGACCGTGCGGAAAGCCAGATCGCCCCAGGGGATCTCGCTTTGGTGGAAGAGGCGCGCTTCCATGGTTTCGGGGCCGGGGTTGAATTCGGTGCTCAGCAGGCGGGCCCGGTAGAACAGGTGCACCTGGCCGGCATGCACCACATTGAGCACGGCGTACAGACCCTGCATTTCGATCTGGGCACCGGCTTCTTCGTCGGTTTCCCGCGCAGCACCTTCTTCGGTGGTTTCGCCCAACTCCATGAAGCCGGCCGGCAGTGTCCAGAAGCCCTTGCGGGGCTCGATGTTGCGGCGGCACAGCAGCACCTGTTCACCCCAGACGGGCAGCGTGCCGACCACGTTCAGCGGGTTCACGTACTGGATGTGGTGGCAGGCCGGGCACACGGCGCGTTCCCGGTTGTCGTCATCGGGAATGCGGTGTTCGACCTGGGTGCCGCACATGGGGCAGTGTTCGATGCGCCTGGAGAAATGCATGCGTGGCAGTGTAGGGCATCCACATGACGGGACGCCTTGCCAGAATGGGCAAGGTGTCACGCCAGACGCAGACGCAGGCGCTGCGATGCCGCGTTCAGCGGTGGGGGGCGGTTCGCCAGCCGGCCACCTGAGGCAGGAAGGATTCCATCACCCGCAGGGCCTGCCCCTGGTGGGTGAACACCGAGGCCCGGGCCCAGCGCGGGGCCTTGAGGCTGCCAAGGGCCTTGCGGGCTGCCAGGGCTTGCGGGCCATGGGTGGTCCAGGCGTGACGCACCAGCGGGCTGCGCAACACCCGCGCATGGCTGAACAGCAATTCCGCCAGCGGCCGAGTGCCCAGGCCGCGCACGGCTTTCCAGGGGCCCTTCAGGCCGCGATGCCCGGTGGCGCTGCGGGCCCACACGCGGGGCTGGCCATCGACCATCAGCACCACTTCGCGCACATGGCCGGCGCGCAAGCCAAGGGCGCGCTGCTCGGCCCGGTTGAAGCGGGCCGTGCCTTGCCGGCAACGTCGCACGGACACCTGGCCGTGCTGCATCAGGCGGGCAGTCAGCGAGCCTGGCGCTACCAGCCAGGCATGCAGGGCGGCATCGGTGGGGTGAACGGGCCACTGCGGCCGCGGGGGCCTGAGGCGAGCCAGGCGCAGTTGCTCGGTGGCGCGGCGGGGCTGGGCATCGGGCGTTAGCATCGGGGCGGGATCATAGCGCCCGGCACGGGCGGCTCGCCCTGCCCATGGTTTTTCAAAGCTCAGACCTGCCCAGCAGCCATGCCCAAGTTTCCTTCTGAACTTTCCTCGCCCTGGTGGCCGGCCTTGTTGGGGGCGCAGCCTTCGGTCGGCATGTGGATGAGCACCCGCCAGATGCCCGTTGCAGGCCTTCAGCCCTCGGTGTCGCCCTACAACGATTTCAACCTGGGCGACCATGTGGGCGATGACCTGGGCCGGGTGCAAGCGCACCGGGAGGCCGTGCAGAAGCATTGCCAGGCCCAGCCGGTGTGGCTGCAGCAGGTGCACGGCAACCGTGTGGTGCGCCTGAGCCACGGCCCGGATGCCACGGTGCAGGTCGACGGGCAGCCCTTGCAAGGCCAGCCTCAGGCCGACGGTGCCTTCACGACCGAGCCAGGCCTGGTGTGCACCGTGATGGTGGCCGATTGCCTGCCCGTTTTGCTGGCGGCGCCTGAAGGTCGTGGCGTCGCGGCGCTGCATGCCGGC
>JBEGRT010000205.1:0-7720 GCA_041180305.1 Pseudomonadota bacterium | reverse complement strand
CCCCAGCTGCCCACGATCAAGCACTACATCCTGATGTGCGGCCGCTCGCACATGCCGGCCGAGACCTCGATCCCCAAGCTGCTCTGCTACGACGAGCTGGTCGAGGCCGAGAACGGCGACTACGCCTGGCCGCAGTTCGACGAGAACACCGCCTCCAGCATCTGCTACACCTCGGGCACGACCGGCAACCCCAAGGGCGCCGTGTACTCGCACCGCTCGACCGTGCTGCACGCCTACGCCTCGGCCATGCCCGACGCCATGAGCGTGTCCTCGCAAGACACCGTGCTGCCCGTGGTGCCCATGTTCCACGTCAACGCCTGGGGCCTGCCGTACAGCAGCGCCATGATCGGCTGCCGCCTGGTGTTCCCGGGTCACCACCTCGATGGCGCCTCGCTGTACAACCTGTTCGAGCAAGAGAAGGTCACCTTCTCGGCCGGCGTGCCCACCATCTGGCTGGGCCTGATCAACCATGCCAAGCAGAACAACCTGAAGTTCAGCACCTTCAAGCGCACCGTGATCGGTGGCTCGGCCTGCCCGCCCGCCATGATCAAGACGCTGCAAGACGATTTCGGCGTCGAAGTGATCCACGCCTGGGGCATGACCGAGCTGTCGCCGCTGGGCACGCTCAGCCGCCTGAAGGCCAAGCACAACGACCTGCCCAAAGACCAGAAGGAAGCCATCCTGGCCAAGCAGGGCAAGGGCATCTATGGCATCGACATGCGCATCGTCGATGGCGACGGCCAGGTGCTGCCCTGGGACGGCAAGGCCGCGGGCGACCTCGAAGTGCGCGGCCACTGGGTCATCAGCAGCTACTTCAAGATGGACAAGTCGCCGCTGCACGACGGCTGGTTCCCCACCGGCGACGTCGCCACCATCGACCCCGATGGCTACATGCAGATCACCGACCGTTCCAAGGATGTGATCAAGTCGGGCGGCGAGTGGATCAGCTCGATCGACCTGGAGAACGTGGCCATGGCCCACCCGGCCGTGCACGAGGCCGCTGCCATCGCCGCTTTCCACCCCAAGTGGGACGAGCGCCCGCTGCTGGTCGTGGTCAAGAAGCCCGGCGCCGAAGTGACCGCGGCCGAGCTGATCGCCTTCTACGACGGCAAGATCCCCAAGTGGCAGACGCCTGACGACGTCGTGTTCGTGGACGAGATCCCGCACACCGCCACCGGCAAGATCTACAAGCTCAAGCTGCGTGAGACCTTCAAGGACCACAAGCTGCCGACGATCTGATCGGGTTGAAAAGCGCTCTTCATGGGCGCTTTTTTTTCGCGGGTTTGCGTCCGGAAAAACCTTTGCAAATCCGCTGCAGTGGTTTGCCCTTTCATGGGGTGAACCCTGAGTGACCCCCTTGAACGTGGGGGGTAATCTTTGACTGTCACGACTGCTTTTTCGAGGAGAAAAAACATGACCTTTACCCGTCGTTCCCTGGCTGTCCTGGTCGCTGCCTCCCTGACGTCGGCCGCGGCCTTCGCCCAGAAAGGCGAGACCGTCAAGATCGGCTGGATTGACCCGCTGTCCGGCCTGATGGCCAGTGTTGGCCAGAACCAGGTCAAGAGCTACCAGTACGTCGCCGAGAAGCTCAACGCCAGCAACCCGGCCGGCGTGAAGTTCGAGATCGTGACCTTCGACAACAAGCTCAGCCCGGCTGAAACCGCCAACGCGCTGAAGGCCGCGGCCGACCAGGGCATCCGCTACGTGACGCAGGGTCTGGGTTCGGGCGCCGCGCTGGCGCTGGTCGATGCCGTCAACAAGCACAACGAGCGCAACCCCGGCAAGGAAATCGTTTACCTGAACTACGCCGCGGTCGACCCTGACCTGACCAACAGCAAGTGCAGCTACTGGCACTTCCGCCTCGATGCCGACACCTCCATGAAGATGGAAGCCCTCAGCTCCTTCATCAAGGGCCAGGCCGACGTCAAGAAGGTGTACCTGATCAACCAGAACTACGCCCACGGCCAGCAGGTCTCGAAGTTCGCCAAGAGCACCCTGCAGCGCAAGCGCCCCGACATCCAGATCGTGGGTGACGACCTGCACCCCCTGGCCCAGGTGCGTGACTTCACGCCTTACGTGGCCAAGATCAAGGCATCGGGTGCCGACACCGTGATCACCGGCAACTGGGGTTCTGACCTGGCTCTGCTGGTCAAGGCTGCCAACGATGCCGGCCTGACCACCAAGTTCTACACCTACTACGCCAACTTCGGTGGCACGCCCACCGCTCTGGGCACAGCAGCCGATGGCCGCGTGTTCCAGGTGGGTTATGGCCACTACAACCTGGGTGGCCTGAACTCGCAACTGGTGTCCGAGTTCAAGAAGAAGTTCAACGACGACTACTACTCGGCCGCCACGTACCACGCCCTGGCGATGCTGTCTGAGGGCATGGCCAAGGCCAAGAGCACCGACCCGGTGAAGGTGGCTGCCGCCATGGAAGGCATGAAGTTCAAGAGCTTCAACGGCGAAGTCGAGATGCGCAAGACTGACCACCAGATGCAGCAGCCGGTGTTCATCACCAAGTGGCAGAAGATGGATGCCAAGAATGGCTACAACGTGGAAGGTACGGGCATGACCTTTGCCCCGGTCCAGGCGTTTGATGCCTACGTGGCCAGCACGCCCACCTCGTGCCAGATGAAGCGTCCCTGATGCTTCGTTGATGCCCTGCAGGCGGTCGATCCCGTCTGCGGGGTGTCTGCCGTCCGGCGCAGCGGCTGCTCGACCTGAGCCCTTGCGCCGACCCGGTCGCCCACGATGCGGCCGGGCGTTCGACCCTCAGGGGGTGGCGCAGGCCGCCCGCATCGCATGGAAACCTTCGTTGTCTTTTTTCTCAGCGGCATCAGCTACGGCTTGCTGCTGTTCATGCTGAGCGCCGGCTTGACGCTCATCTTCAGCATGATGGGCGTGCTCAATTTCGCGCACGCCAGCTTCTACATGATCGGTGCCTACGCCGCCTACGTGCTGGCCGACAAGCTCGGCTTCTGGGCCGCGCTGGTGCTGGCGCCTTTGCTGGTGGGGGCCCTGGGGGCTGCTTTCGAGCGGTTCTCGCTGCGCAAGGTGCACCACTACGGCCACGTGCCGGAATTGCTGATCACCTTCGGCCTGTCTTACCTGGTGCTGGAGGTGGTGCGGCTCGTGTTTGGCCCGGCCAACGTTGACTACCGCGTGCCCGAGTTGCTGCAGGGGCCGCTGTTCACGGTGGCCAAGATCCAGGGGCAGGGCGTGAGCCTGCTGTGGGGCGCCGGCACGCCCGAGGTGTGCAACGCGGCGGGCAACAACTGCACCCAGTTCCCCATGTACCGTGGCTTCATGGCCGGTGTGGCCCTGGCCATGCTGACCTCGCTGTGGCTGCTGCTCACCCGCACCCGCGTGGGCCTGATCATCCAGGCCGCGCTCACGCACCCTGACATGGCGCAGGCCCTGGGCCACAACGTGCCCCGCGTCATGATGGGCGTGTTCGGCGGTGGCTGTGCGCTGGCCGGCCTGGCCGGCGTGATCGGCGGCAATGCCTTCGTGACCGAACCCAACATGGCCGCTTCGGTGGGCGCCATCATCTTCGTGGTGGTGGTGGTGGGCGGCATGGGCTCACTGGCCGGGGCCTTCATCGCCTCGCTGCTGATCGGTCTCATCCAGACCTTCGCCGTGACCATCGACGTGTCGGTGGCTTCCGTGATGCAGGGCATGGGCCACCAGGTCAACTTCGACCATTGGTCCTACCCCTTCCTGCGCATCACCGTCTCGCAGATGGCGCCCATCCTGCCCTATCTGCTGCTGGTCCTGACCCTGATCTTCCGTCCCAAGGGCCTGCTGGGCACCCGGGAAGAGTGAGAACGCCATGTCCGAGAAGGTTTACCGCTTCAAGCCCGTCAATGTCGGGCGCTGGGTGATCTGGAGCTTCTTTGCCCTGATCCTCGTCGTGGCCCCGCTGGTGTTCACCAGCAGCCTGTCCACCACCGTGCTCACGCAGATGGGCATCGCGATCATCGCCTGCCTGTCTTACAACATGCTGCTCGGGCAGGGCGGCATGCTCAGCTTCGGCCACGCCGTGTATTCGGGTCTGGGGGGCTTTGCCGCCATCCACGCCCTGAACATGGTGGGGCAGGGCACGCTGGGCATCCCGGTCAGCCTGGTGCCGGTGGTCGGTGGCCTGGGTGGCTTCATCGTGGCCGCCATCCTCGGGTCGGTCACCACGAAGAAGTCCGGCACCATCTTCGCCATGATCACGCTGGGCGTGGGCGAGCTGGTGTTCAACATGTCGCTGATGCTGCCCGAGATCTTCGGCGGTGAAGGCGGCATCTCGGCCAACCGCGTGGTGGGCGATCCGGTCATGGGCATCAGCTTCGGGCCGCAGATCCAGGTGTACTACCTGGTGGCGCTGTACTGCTTCGTGTGCACGGCGCTGATGTTCGCGTTCACGCAAACGCCCATGGGCCGCATGCTGAACGCGGTGCGCGACAACCCTGAACGGGTCGAGTTCATCGGCTATGACGCCCAGCGCATCCGCTACATCGCCTTCATGATCGCGGGCTTCTTTGCCGGCATCTCGGGTGGCCTGGGCGCACTGAACATCGAGCGCGTCACCGCCGAAGTGGTCGGGGCCCACGCCTCGGGCGCCATGCTGCTGTTCACCTTCCTGGGCGGTGCGCTGTTCTTCTTCGGCCCCATCATCGGTGGTGTGCTGATGGTGGTGGCGCAGGTGCTGCTGTCCGAGCTGACCAAGGCCTGGCTGCTCTACCTGGGCCTGGTCTTCCTGCTGATGGTGATGTACGCACCGGGCGGCATCTCCAGCCTGATCATGATGAATGTGCGGGTGGCCAGCTTCGGCCTGTGGCACAAGCTGCGCGGGCTGTACCTGGCCCTCCTGGCCGGTGCCCTGGTGATGCTGGTGGGCGTGGGGGCCCTGATCGAGATGGTCTACCACGTCAAGCTGGACCTGGGCACGGGCCCCGAGATGAAGTTCCTGGGCCAGGTGCTGAATGTGGACCACACCGGCAGCTGGCTGGGCGCCCTGGCGATTGCGGCGGTGGGGGTTGGCATCCTGTGGGGCTTCGGCCGGGTGTTTGCCAGCCGCTGGAGCCAGATCCAGGAGCAGATCGAAGCCGAGGTGGCGCGCCGCGCCGGCCTGTGAACCCGCCAGGAGTCGACACCATGAGTGCAACCCAACAAGCCCTGGCCCTTGAACTGCGCCAGGTCCGCAAATCGTTCGGCAAGACCGAGATCATCCGTGGCGCCGAGCTGGCGGTTCGCCAGGGCGAACGTGTGGCCCTGATCGGCCCCAACGGCGCCGGCAAGTCCACGCTGTTCAACCTGATCAGCGGCCGCATGGCGCCCACCAGCGGGCAGATCCTGCTCAACGGTCAACCCATCCACGGGCACACGCCCTATGACATCAACCGCCGCGGCCTGGCCCGCAGCTTCCAGGTGTCCAACCTGTTCCCGCGGCTGAGCGTGTTCGAGAACATCCGCTGTGGCGTGCTGTGGTCCATGGGCGAGCGTTACGCCTTCTGGCGTTTCCTGTCAGACCTCAAGGAAGTCAATGCCCGCACCGAGCAGGTGCTCGACATGATCCGCCTGCGCCGCAAGCGCGACACGCCTGTGTCCCTGCTGACCTACGCCGAGCAGCGCGCCGTCGAAGTGGGTGTGACCATCGCCGGTGGCGGCAATGTGATCCTGCTGGACGAGCCCACTGCGGGCATGAGCAAGTCGGAAACCGCCAACTTCGTGCAGATGATCCGCGAGGTCACCGAGGGCAAGACCTTGCTCACCGTGGAGCACGACATGGGCGTGGTGTTCGGCCTGGCCGACCGCATCGCGGTGCTGGTCTATGGCGAGGTGATCGCGTTTGACACCCCTGACAAGGTGCGCTCGAACGAGCGCGTGAAAGAAGCCTACCTGGGCTCGACGCTGGCCGAAAACCAGGCCGCCGAAGCGGCGTCCCACGGAGCCTGAGCATGCTGAAAGTTGCCAACCTCCACGCCTACTACGGCAAGAGCCACATCCTGCATGGCGTGAACATGCAGGTGAACCCCGGCGAGATCGTGGCCCTGCTGGGCCGCAACGGGTCGGGCCGGTCCACCCTGGTCAAGACCATCATGGGCCTGGTCGAGGGCACCGGCCAGGTGCACTGGCGCGAACAGAACGTGCTGGGCCAGAAGACCTTCGACATCGCCCGCCAGGGCATCGGCTATGTGCCGGAAAGCCGCGACATCTTCCCCAAGCTCACGGTGGAGCAGAACCTGTTGCTGGGTGTTCAGAGCGGGCGCAAGCAGAACCGCTGGTGCCTGGACGACATGTACGGCATGTTCCCCCGCCTGAAAGAGCGCCAGCACACCGAAGCGGGCGTGCTCTCGGGCGGTGAGCAGCAGATGCTGACCCTGTGCCGCACCCTGATGGGCGATCCCGACCTGATCATGATCGACGAGCCCACCGAGGGCCTGGCACCCAAGATCGTGGAACTGGTGGGCGAGTACCTCAAGGAGCTGAAAAAGCGCGGCCTGGGCGTGTTGCTGGTCGAGCAGAAGCTCACCATTGCCCTCGACATTTCCCAGCGCTGCTACGTGATGGGCCACGGCGAAATGGTGTTCGAAGGCACCCCCGACGAACTGCGCGCCGACGAGATGGTGCGCAAGGAGTGGCTCGAAGTCTGAGCCCCCTTGTCAACATTCATCCGACCACATTAAAGCCCATGGTTGCCTTCCCAGGCCATGGGCTTTTCAATTCGTACAATGATTCTTTTCAGATTCATTGGTCCAACCCTCGACGACTGAATTCGGTATGAGCACCACCTACAACGTGACCGACGGCGTGGCCGTCATCGCCCTCGACAACCCGCCCGTCAATGGCCTGGGACAAAGCACCCGCGCCGGCATCGTGGACGGCATTGCCAAGGCCAACGCCGATGCCGCCGTGAGCGCCATCGTGATCACCGGCTCGGGCAAGGTGTTCTGTGGCGGCGCCGACATCCGCGAGTTCGGCTCGCCCAAGGCCGGCGCCGAACCCAACCTGCACGTGGTCATCGAGCGCGTGGAGCAATCGGGCAAGCCCGTGGTGGCCGCCATCCATGGCGTGGCCATGGGCGGTGGGCTGGAACTGGCCCTGGGCTGCCACTACCGCGTGGTGGCCCCAGGTGCCCAGATCGCGCTGCCCGAAGTGAACATCGGCATCGTGCCGGGCGCGGGTGGCACGCAACGCCTGCCCCGCGTGCTGGGTGTGGATGCCGCCCTGCAGATGATCACCACCGGTGCCTCGGTGCCCAGCGAGAAGCTGGCCAAGGCCCCGGGCCAGAAGCTGTTCGACCGCCTGGTCGATGGCGAACTGCTGGCCGGTGCCCTGGCCTTCGCCAAGGAAGTGGCGGCCGTGCGCCCTCTGCCTTCCGTGCGTGACCTGAGCGTGGCCGCCCCGGCCGATGCCGAGGCCTTCAACAAGGCCCGCGCCGAGCTGGCCAAGACCCGCCGCAACCTGGAAGCGCCGCAGCGTTGTGTCGATTGTGTGGAAGCGGCCACGAAGCTCGACCTGGACGCCGGCATCGCCTTCGAGCGCGAGGTGTTCGAGAAGCTGGTCACTTCGGACCAGGCCCGCGCGCTGCGCCACGCCTTCTTCGGCGAGCGCGCCGCCAGCAAGATCCCCGACGTGCCGGCCGACACCCCGTTGCGCAAGGTCGAGAAGGTGGCCGTGATCGGTGCGGGCACCATGGGCGGTGGCATCACCATGAACTTCCTGAACG
>JBEGRT010000204.1:0-3552 GCA_041180305.1 Pseudomonadota bacterium | reverse complement strand
GCACCTGCCAGTACATCACCCAGTCGCCCATCAGGCTGTAGACCGGGTAGGTGAAGGTGGCGGGCTTGTTGTGCTCGAAGAAGAAATGGCCGATCCAGGCGAAGCCGTAGCCCGCCAGGGGCAGGCTCAGCCACCACCACCCGCCCTGCAGCAGCGCGGTGACCAGCAAGGCCAGCACCACGGTCGAGCCCACCACGTGCAGGCGGCGGCAAGTGCGGTCGGCGTGCTGCGACAGGTAGAAGGGGTAGAACTCGGCAAAGGTGCGGTACGGCTTGTCCATGCCGAGATCGTGTAACAGCACCACGCCCTTGGCAAGGCGGAAGGCCCTGAGGTGCGGGAACCCTTCGTGCCAGCTGTCACGGCTTGGCTACACTGCCCTGCATCCGCGCACACCACCCGACACCGCCCGAGGAAGCCGCCATGTCTGCCCAACGCCCCCTGCCCGCCCCCACCGACGCTTTCGTGGCCAGCCCCCTGGGCACACCGCTGGCTCCCAACGCCACCAAGGTGATGCTGCTGGGCTCTGGCGAGCTGGGCAAGGAAGTGCTGATCGCGCTGCAGCGCCTGGGCGTGGAAACCGTGGCGGTCGACCGCTATGACAACGCCCCGGGCCAGCAGGTGGCCCACCACAGCCGCACCATCACCATGAGCGATGCGGCCCAGCTGCGCCAGCTGATCGAAGCCGAACAGCCGCTGCTGGTGGTGCCCGAGATCGAAGCCATTGCCACGCCAGAGCTGGAACGCCTGGAGGCCGAAGGCCGTGTGCGTGTGGTGCCCACGGCCCGTGCCGCCCGCCTCACGATGGACCGCGAAGGCATCCGCCGCCTGGCCGCCGAAACCCTGGCCCTGCCCACCAGCCCCTACCGCTTCTGTGATTCGCTGGCCGAGCTGCAAGCCGCCATCGACGGCACCGACGGCCAGCCCGGCATCGGCTACCCCTGCATCGTCAAACCGGTGATGAGCTCATCGGGCAAAGGCCAGAGCAAGATCGATGGCCCCGCCGATGTGGCCAAGGCCTGGGACTACGCCATGGCCGGTGGCCGGGTCAGCCACGGCCGCATCATCGTGGAAGGCTTCATCGACTTCGACTACGAGATCACCCAGCTGACGGTGCGCGCCGTGGGTGCCAGCGGCCAGATCGAGACCCATTTCTGTGAGCCCATCGGCCACATCCAGGTGTCGGGCGACTATGTGGAAAGCTGGCAGCCCCACCGCATGAGCCCCGAAGCCCAGGCCCGCGCGCAGGCCATTGCCAAGGCCGTGACCGATGACCTGGGTGGCCAGGGCCTGTTCGGTGTGGAGCTGTTCGTCAAGGGCGACATGGTGTGGTTCAGCGAGGTGAGCCCCCGCCCGCACGACACCGGTCTGGTCACGCTGACCACCCAGGTGCAAAGCGAGTTCGAGCTGCACGCCCGCGCCATCCTGGGCCTGCCCGTGAACACCGCGCTGCGCAGCCCCGGCGCCTCGGCCGTGGTGTATGGCGGCATGGAGGCCCAGGGCATTGCCTTCGAAGGCGTGCGCGAGGCCCTGCAGGTGCCCCACACCGACCTGCGTCTGTTCGGCAAGCCCGAAAGCTTCACCAAGCGCCGCATGGGCGTGGCCCTGGCCTTCGATGCCGATGTGGACGTGGCGCGCCAACGCGCCAAGGAAGCCGCCGCCAAGGTGCAGCCTGTGAAGGGCTGACCGGCAAGGGCAGGCCGTGAATGTCAGGCCGCAACGGCCTGAGGGTCACTGGTTGGCCGCCACGCTGTGGTGATCGGCCACCTTCACCATGCCCTGGATGCTGGCCAGCAGGTTGCCATTGAGCGGCCCCGCACGGCCCATCAGGCCGGGGATGTCGATGAGCTCGATGTCGGCATACCGGACCACGATGGTGTTGGCCTCGGCCAGCTGCTTGAGCGCGCGGTTGATGGTCTGGCGCGACACGCCCATCATGCGGGCCAGGTATTCCTGCGGCAGGCGCAGGTGGCGCTTGAAGGACATGGGGTAGTTCATGCCGAAGTTGCACGAGGCCATCAGCAGGCGCCGGGCCAGCTGCTGCTCGAGCGACAGGTTGGCCTTGTCTTCCAGCAGCACCACCAGCATGCGCAGCCGCAAGGTGGCCAGGCGGGCCAGATCACGCCAGTGCTGCGGGTGCTGGGCCAGCCAGGGCTCCAGCAGCGACCGGGTGCACACCAGCACCGAACTGGCCACATCGGCCACCGCGTCCTGGCTGCGGGGCAGACGGTCGAGCACGGCCACTTCACCGAACCACTGGTAGGGCTCGACGTACAGCGTCAGGTTCTGCGTGTCGCTCTCGGAATTGAACGAGCCCAGGCGCAAGGCGCCCGACAGCACGCAGCACAGGGCTTCGTCGGCCTCGCCGCGCGAGAACAGGCGCTCGCCCGGCTTGAGCGTGACCACCTTCGACAGCGAGACCAGGGCCTGCTGAAACTCCAGCGGACAGGAGGCGAACCACACGTGCGAACGCAGTGCAGGCAGCAGGTGGGCGGTGGTGGTCTCGGCGGATGAGGACATGGATGACAGATGCTGTCTGTCGTTGTGTCAGACAACAACCCCCACAAAGGAGGTGTTCGATGTGTGAAAAGTCTTGAAAATCCTAATGCAATTGTATGGATGTATACAGAGTTTTAAGCGGGATGGATCTACCATCCCCCGATCATCCCTTCGCATTTCAGTAGAAACCATGACGACTCAAAAGGCTGTCCACCCCGGTGAAATCCTGCGCACCCAGTTCATGGAAAAGTACGGCCTGTCGGCCAGCGCGCTGGCGATCCGCCTGCACGTGCCCGCGCCGCGCGTGAACGACATCGTGCGCGAGCGCCGCGGCGTGAGCCCGGATTCGGCCCTGCGCCTGGCCCGCTTCTTCAAGACCTCGGCCCAGTACTGGATGGACCTGCAGACCGCCTATGACCTGGCCGTGGCCGATGCCCTGGCCGGCGAGCAGATCGCCCGCGAAGTGCAGCCGGTGCCCGAAACCAAGGTGGCCATGGCCGCCTGAAGCCTGCCGCTTCGGAACGAAAAAGCCAGCCCGAGGGCTGGCTTTTTGCTGGGCGTCACTGGAACGCCACTTCGGCGAAGCTGCGCAGCTTGCGGCTGTGCAGTTGCTCCATGCGGTTGCTGCGCAGGCGCTCGATGGCCCGCAAGCCGATGCGCAGGTGCTGGTCGACCCGGTCGCGGTAGAACTGGTTGGCCATGCCCGGCAGCTTGATCTCGCCGTGCAGGGGCTTGTCACTCACACACAGCAAGGTGCCATAGGGCACGCGGAAGCGGAAACCGTTGGCCGCGATGGTGGCGCTTTCCATGTCCAGCGCGATGGCGCGGCTCTGGCTGAAACGACGCTCGGGCTCGCGGTGGGGCATGAGCTCCCAGTTGCGGTTGTCGGTGGAGGCCACGGTGCCCGTGCGCATGATGCCCTTGAGTTCGTAACCCGACAGCTGGGTCACTTCGGCCACGGCGCCTTCCAGGGCCAGCTGGATCTCGGCCAGCGGCGGGATCGGCACCCACAACGGCAGGTCTTCGTCGAGCACGTGGTCTTCGCGCACATAGCCA
>JBEGRT010000203.1:0-3485 GCA_041180305.1 Pseudomonadota bacterium | reverse complement strand
GCGTAAAGAAACTCGCGCAAAGGGGAACCCGACCCCCAGACCACCAGTTCGCGATCACCGCGCTCGCGGGCTTCGTGGGCCTTGCGGATCAGGGCAGGCAGCACATGGCTGTTCTGCAGGTCGTAGTTGTCGTTGATGCCGTACAGGTTGGTCGGCATCACGCTGATGTACTGACGGCCGTGCTGGTGGTTGTAGGCCTCACAGAGCTTGATGCCCGCGATCTTGGCGATGGCATAAGGCTCGTTGGTCGGCTCCAGCGGCCCGGTGAGCAGACAGTCTTCCTTCAAAGGCTGGGGCGCCATCTTGGGGTAGATGCAGGAAGAGCCCAGGAACATCAGGCGCTGCACCCCTGCGGCATGGGCCGCCTGGATCAGATTCGCCTCGATCATGAGGTTCTGATAGATGAAATCTGCACGGTAGCTGTTGTTGGCGTGGATGCCCCCCACCTTGGCCGCCGCAATGAACAGGTAGTCGGGGCGCTGTTCAGCCATGAAGCCATTGACATCGGCCTGGTTGAGCAAATCAAGTTCCTGGCGCCCACGGGTCAGCACCTCGGCATACCCGCCGGCCTGAAGGCGACGCACCAGGGCCGAGCCCACCATGCCGCGGTGTCCGGCCACGAAAATTTTCGACGACTTGCTGATACCCATCATTGAACTCGATTCATTCAAGACCCTTCAAAGAAGGGCTGCCCCCCGACAGAAACGTCAAAAATTGACAGGGGACTGAAGTGTAAGACCCGGTTCTTGCCGGTGGTTCCCTCACATGGGGCGAGGGGAACCCCTCGGGATTCGGGGAGGATCTGGGGAATCTCCCAGGGAGATCCACCCTTTAGGGGGTGAAGGTGGCGCTGACAATAGACAACCGTTTGAAGCATCACCCCCGCACCGACCATGCCCCCCCTCCGGATCCTTGTGGCCCACTGCGCCTACCAGCTGTACGGTGGAGAGGACAGCGTGGTGGAGGCTGAAGTCACCATGCTCCGGGAGCAGGGGCACGAGGTGCGGCTGCTGCTCATGCGCAATGACGACATCGGACAGATGCCTGCGTGGGCCGTGGCCAGGGACACAATCTGGTCGCAGGAAGCTCGCCGCCGTTTGCGCGAAGCCACCAGCGGCTGGCGACCTGACGTGCTCCACGTGCACAACACTCTGTTACTGCTGTCACCATCCATTTTCTGGGAGGCCCGTCAACAGGGGATCCCGGTGGTTCAGACGCTGCACAACTTTCGACAGGGCTGCCTAAGTGCCACCTTCCTGCGCAACGGCAAGGTGTGCGAGGACTGCCTGGGGCACGCCCCGTGGGCCGGAGTGCGCCACGGCTGCTATCGGGACTCCAAGGCCCAATCGTTGGTGCTCGCAACCTCGCTGATGACGCACCGCTGGCTGGGCACCTACCAGACTCAGGTGGATCGGTTCATCGCCCTGACCCACTTCGCGCGGGAGAAGTTCATCGGTCTGGGTCTGCCCGCCGAACGCCTGCACGTCAAACCGAATTTCGTCCCGTGGTGCGCCGCCCCACCCCAACAGGGTCGCCAGGGCGGCCTGTACGTCGGGAGGCTGTCGGTGGAAAAAGGCATCGACGTGCTGTTGAAAGCCTGGCCTTTGCTCGGGGAGGCCTCGGCACAGCTGCGCGTGATGGGCACGGGGCCCAGGGAAGAGGACACACAGACCCTGCTTCAAACGCAATACCTCGGGCACACGCCGCTCCCCAAGGTGCTGGAAGCCATGGCCAGCGCATCGTTCCTGCTGCTGCCCAGCGTGTGCTACGAAGGATTTCCTCGCACGGTGGTGGAGGCTTTCTCTCGTGGACTGCCTGTGATTGCCAGCAGGCTCGGATCCATGGCAGAACTGATCGAGCATGGACAAACTGGCCTGCTGTTCGAACCCGGCAACCCCCAGGCCTTGGCCGACGCCATCCGCTGGGCCTGCGAACACCCGCAAGCCATGGCCGACATGGGGGCGCGAGCGCGGACGGTTTACGAGCAGGAATTCACTGCAGACCGCAACCACGCACACCTGATGGCGGTGTACCAGGAGGCGATCGACTCTCATCATGTCAGCAACCCCGGTTTGGGGGGAAGGGTAGTCCCTCGACCACCGACATCCCCTGGAACTCGGCCTGATGGATCGGCTCAGAACCGATGACCCAGAAGTAAGCCCCATGACTGCATCAACCACCTCCAGCGCCCACAGCGACACCCTGGTGCCCTATCGCGCGATCGGTCTCTGGCTGATGGTCTACGTGCTGTTTTACGCACAGACCTACGCCACCCTGATGAGAGACACCTGGAGCACCGACGATCAGGGGCACGGGCCCATGATCATCGCGGCTTCGGCATTCCTGATGTGGCAGCGCCGGCATGCCGTGTTTTCAGGCCCGGCACGGCCTGCGCCACTGGCAGCAGGTGTGCTGCTGACTGTGGCCATGCTGTCGTACCTGGTGGGACACTCACAGAGCGTGATCGAGCTGGAAGCGATCTCGCAGATTCCCGTGCTGATGGCAGGCCTGCTGCTGATCCACGGCTGGAGCGCGGTACGACAGATCTGGTTTCCCCTGGCCTTCCTGCTGTTTTCCATGCCTTTGCCCGGGGCGTTGACCCAGATGATCACGATGCCACTCAAGCTGGCCGTGTCGACGGTGGCCAGTGAGGTGCTTTACTGGGTGGGCTATCCCATCGGGCGAGTGGGCGTGATGCTGACCGTGGGCCCTTACCAGCTGCTGGTGGCGGACGCCTGCTCGGGCCTGAATTCGCTGTTCACCCTGGAAGCACTGGGGCTGCTGTACATGAACGTGATGAACTACAGCAACCGCACCCGCAATGTCCTTCTGGCGGTGATGATCATTCCAATCTCGTTCTGCTCAAACGTCACCCGCGTGATGACATTGGTGCTGCTGACGTACCACTTCGGGGACGAAGTGGGCCAGGGATTTGCACACAACTTTTCAGGGATGATCTTGTTCGCAGTGGCGCTGGTTCTGACCTACGCCTTCGACAGCCTGCTCACGATCTGGTTCGACAAGAAGAAGGTGTCGAAATGAATACTTCCGCACTCAAGGCTCAGGGCTTGTCGCCCGCTCTGTGGGCTGGAGCGCTGGTCCTGGCTGCCTGCTGGCTGCTGGCTCGCTGGATGGTGCCCACGCAGTACATGGCCGATGACCTGCCGCCGATCGCTCTGGAATCGAGCATGCCACACGCTTTCGGCGAATGGCAAGAAGATGCGTCACAGGGCATCGTGGTCGCCGACCCCACCCTGCAGGAATCGATCAACAAACTCTACAGCGAGGTGTTCAATCGCACCTACGTCGATGCGCAAGGGCACCGGGTGATGGTGTCGATCGCCTACGGCCGCAACCAGAACTCCAACTCGACGGCAGCCCACCGACCGGAATTTTGCTATTCGGCACAGGGCTTCCTGGTGGAACGCCATGGCACCCGTCCGCTGAAGTTCAATGACCATGAAATCCCTACCGCTCGCCTGGTC
>JBEGRT010000202.1:0-6014 GCA_041180305.1 Pseudomonadota bacterium | reverse complement strand
GCCCGGCAAAGGGGTACAGGCACAGGTGGTGTCCCTCGCGCGACTGGTATTGCTCGACCAGCAGGCGCTGGCTGCCTGGCAGGTGCGAGAGGCGAGCCTGGGCTTCCAGCATGGGGCGGGCAGCCTGCATTTCGGGCTCATGCCAGGCCTGGCCGGCTGCGGCGTCGTCCAGCAGGGCCAGCACCGCATCGGCCATCTCGCTGGACAGCGGCATGCTGCCGCCTTGCCAGCGTGGCACCGTGGGCTTGCGGCCTTCGGAGCGGCGCACGTAGGCGGTCATGTCCTGCACCCGCACGAATTCGAGCGTGCGGCCGGCGAACACGAAGCAATCACCCTTGCGCAGCCGGGCAATGAAACCTTCTTCGACGGTGCCCAGGCGCGGGCCGTTCAAAAAGCGCACCTGCATGGCCGCGTCCGACACGATGGTGCCCACCTGCATGCGGTGTCGGCGCGCAGCCAGCCGGCCTGTGGGCGTGTCGGCGGGCACCCGCCACATGCCCTGGGCATCGGGCGCGATGCGGTGGTGCTCGGGGTAGGCCTGCAGGCTGTCGCCGCCACGGGCCGCGAAATCCAGCGCCCAATCGAAGGCTTCGCGCTCCAGGGTGCGGTAGCTGTGGGCCTGGCGCACTTCATGGAACAAGGCCTCGGGCGCGAAGCCACCGCCCAGGGCCACCGTGACAAGGTGCTGCACCAGCACATCGAGCGGCCGCTCGGGCGCGCTGCGCGCCTCGATGCGCCCGGCCAGCGCGGCACGGCGGGCTGCAGCGGCCTCCACCAGTTCCAGGGTGTGGGTGGGCACCAGGGTGATGCGGCTGGGCCGCCCGGGGGCATGGCCACTGCGGCCAGCGCGCTGCAGCAGGCGGGCCACGCCCTTGGCCGAGCCGATCTGCACCACGCGCTCAACCGGGAGGAAATCCACGCCCAGGTCGAGCGAGGAGGTGGCCACCACCGCCTTCAGGGCACCGGCTTTCAGGCCCTCCTCCACCCATTGGCGCACCTCGGCGTCGAGCGAGCCATGGTGCAGGGCCACCAGGCCGGCCCACTCGGGGCGGGCGTCCAGCAGCATCTGGTACCAGAGTTCGGCCTGGGCCCGGGTGTTGGTGAACACCAGGGCCGTGCCTGCGCCGTCCAGCGCGTCGGCCAGGGCCGCCACCATGGGGGTGCCCAGGTGGCCCGCCCATGACAGGCGCGCGCGGGCATCGGGCAACAGGGTGTCGACCACCAGGGTCTTGTCGATGCGACCGCGCACGAGGCGAGGTTCCGGCACCACTTGCGGCCCCGTGGCTGGGGCAACTGGCATCAGGGCCTGCAAGGCCTCTTGCGGGTTGCCGAGCGTGGCGCTGAGGCCCCACACGCGCAAGGCAGGCTGCCATTGGCGCAAGCGGGCCAGCGCCAGCTGAACCTGCACGCCCCGCTTGTTGCCCAGCAGCTCATGCCATTCGTCGACCACCACAGCGCCCAGGCCGGCCAGCACCTCGCGGGCATCGGCTCGGGTCAGCATCAGGCTGAGCGATTCGGGTGTGGTCACCAGCACCTGGGGCCAGGCCTTGTCCTGCCGGGCCCGCTCGCTGCTGGGGGTATCGCCCGTGCGCAAACCCACGCGCCAGCCGGGCTGCAAGGCCTGCATGGGCGGCATCAAGGCCTTGAGCGTGTCGGCCGCCAGGGCCCGCATGGGCGTGATCCACAAGGCTTTCAGGCCCGCCTGGGCGGGCCAGGGCAGGCTGAGCACGCCGCCCCACACGGCCAGGGTCTTGCCGGCGCCGGTGTTGGCGTGCAGCAGGCCGCTTCGGCCCTCGGCCAGGGCCTGCCACACCTCGCGCTGGAATGCAGCGGGCTGCCAGCCCTGCTGCTGCATCCAGGCGTCCATGGCAGGGCGTGTGGTCACGGGCTGGAGGGCGCTGGCGCGGTCAGGAACTGGCTGCAGCGGCCTCAGCCAGTCAGTAGAAGATCGCCAGCAGCAGGCCGATGATCAGCACCCATTTGCCCACGTAGTAGCCGGTGCGGTTGGTGGCCTTGAAGTCCTTGGCCTTCTGGCGCAGCTTGTAGAACTGGCCGAAGGCCTTGTTCAGCGCACCGATCTTTTCGCCGGGCTCGTTCTCGGTGGCCGAAGCCTTCATCACCAGGGTCGAGAACAGGCGGTTGATCCAGCGCACCACGGGGGTGTACACCGGGCGCTCGATGTCGGCGAACAAGATGATGCGCGGGTGCTGCGTGGTGTTTTCAGCGTAGTGGATGTAGGTCTCGTCGAACATCACCACCTCGCCGTCTTTCCAGTGGTAGCGCTGGCCGTCGACGTCGATGAAGCAGCCCGGGTCGTTGGGCGTGATCAGGCCCATGTGGTAGCGCAGCGAACCGGCGTAGGGGTCGCGGTGGCGCACCAGGCGGGCCCCTGGCGGCAGCGAGGCGAACATGGCCGCCTTGATGCCCGGGATCTGGTTGATCAGGGCCACGGTCTTGGGGCACTTCTGGGCGGCCGAGGGCTGGTCCACCCCGTACCACTTCAGGTAGAAACGCTTCCAGCCTGTGCGGAAGAAGGAGTTGAAGCCCAGGTCGGTGTAGCCATTGGCCGCCTTGATGCCGCCCTGGTCGTCCAGGGCCAGGGCCTCGTCACGGATGACCTGCCAGTTGTCCTGCAGCACCTTGAGTTCGGGAAAGCGGGCCGGGTCGAGGTAGGGCTCGCGGCCCACCTTGGAAAACAGCACCATCAGGGAATTGAAAGGCGCGATCAGCACCGTGAAATCGGTGAGCGCACGCACCAGGCCAAAGCGCATCTTGCCGCGGAAGTGGGCATGCAGGGCGGCGGCAATGAACACCAGCAGCACCCAATGGCGGGGGGCAATCGGCCACAGAGACTGCCAGAGGGACGGCCAGAAAGAGGGCAACACAGAGTCGATCCAGTTCATGGGGCTCTATTGTCAGGCCTGTGAATGCCCCGTGCAGCCCCCGGAAATCGGCGCTTTGGCACCGAAAGTTCCTTTCTGGCGCGCATTCACCTATCTGCGGCACACTGTCTGGCTCGACAATCCGCCCCGTTTTTTGCGAAAGTTGTTCCCCATGAAGACCTATCAATGCATCGTTTGCGGCTACGTGTATGACGAGGCCGCCGGCAGCCCCAGCGAGGGCATCGCCCCCGGCACCAAGTGGGAAGACGTGCCCGACAGCTGGGTGTGCCCGGACTGCGGCGTCGGCAAGTCCGACTTCGAAATGGTCGAGATCTGATCGGAGCGCCCCCGAATGTCTGATCCGGTCGTCATCCTGGGTTCCGGCCTGGCCGGCTACAACGTGGCCCGCGAGTTCCGCAAGCTCGACACCACCACGCCCCTGGTCGTCATCAGCCGCGACCACGCCGGCTTTTATTCCAAGCCGATGCTGAGCAACGCGCTGGCTGGCAAGAAAACCGCCGCCACCCTGGTCATGAAGGACGCCGCCAAGATGGCCGCCGAACTCAACGCCCAGGTGCTGGCCCAGACCGAAGTGACCGGCATCGACACCGCCCAGCGCCAGCTGACGCTGGGCAACGGCAGCACCCTGGCCTACCGTGACCTGGTGCTGGCCCTGGGCGCCGACCCGATCCGCCTGCCCCTGCAAGGCGACGCGGCCGACACCGTGCTGTCGGTGAACGACCTGGACGATTTCGCCCGCTTTGCCGAGGCCCTGGACACCGCCAAGGCCGGCCAGCCCGCGCAGCGCGTGGCCATTCTGGGTGCCGGCCTGATCGGCTGCGAATTCGCCAACGACCTGCTGCACCGCCAGATCGAGCCCACCGTGCTGGACCTGGCCGAGCGCGTGCTGCCCCGCCTGCTGCCTGCCGAGGCCAGCGAACGCCTGCAAGCCAAGCTGCAGGCCGGTGGTGCGCAATTCCGCTTCGGTGTGGGCGCTTCGGCCGTGAACCGCAGCGCCGACGGCCTGCAGCTCACGCTGACCGACGGCAACACGCTGAACACCGACCTGGTGATCTCGGCCATCGGCCTGAAGCCCCGCGCCCAGCTGGCCAGCGCCGCCGGCCTGAATGTGGCCCGTGGCGTGGTCGTGAACCGCCAGCTGGCCACCAGCGCCCCGAACGTGCACGCCGTGGGCGACTGTGCCGAGGTGGAAGGCACCCTGCTGCCCTACGTGATGCCCATCATGCAGCAGGCCCGCGCCCTGGCCGCCACGCTGGCGGGCAACCCCACCCCGGTGGCCTACCCGGCCATGCCCGTGGTGGTCAAGACGCCCGCCTGGCCCACCGTGGTGTGCCCTCCGGCCGCCAATGCCCAGGGTGAATGGCAGGTCACGGCCGACGACGAACAGATCGTGGCCCGCTTCGTGGCCGGCGATCAGCTGCTGGGTTTTGCCCTGCAGGGCAAGGCCGTGGCGCAACGCCAGGCCCTGGCACAACAGGTGCCCGCCGTCCTGGCCTGACGCCTGGAACGCCTCCGCTCTGAAAAACCCGGCTCAACGCCGGGTTTGTACCTTCAGCCGGATTGCGTTAACCTTGTGCCCCTTTTTCTCCAGGGCCTCCTGCAGGCGGGGCAGCAGCTGTCGCAATTTGGCCGACAGGGCGGCATTGGCCACCAGCAAGGTCCAGCCTTCGTCGTCCACCGGCCCGGGCTGCACCAGCGATTGGGTGCCCGGGGGCAGGTAAGGCTGAAGGATCTGCATGTACAGCTGCGACAGGCGCAGCCTTTGCATCAGTGAATTCAGGGGTTGGGAACGACCCAGTGCACGCTCCATGGGCGGCACATCGGGCACCGTCGGCCGGAAGTTGGGCCGAAGGATGCGTGGTGCGCCCGGGCGGCTGGGAGAGTTCATGGCGTTCGAGATGTTCACATGCAGATTCTGATCACCACCAGTGTGCACAAACCGGCACGGGTCCTGAGCTTCACGCCCTGGACCCTGGCGCTGGCCGTGCTGGCCTTGATCATCCCCCTGATGATCGCATCCCTGCTGGTGTATCACGCCATCGTGCTCAAGGCCGCGCACGAAAAATGGCCCATCGTGTCCGACGTGGTGCGCTTCGTGGAACGCCAGGAAATGGCCCAGCGCGACCAGTACCTGCGCGCCAACCTCGACGCCATGGCCGTGAAGGTGGGCGAAATGCAGGCCCGCCTCGTGCGCATGGAAGCGGTCAGCGAGCGCCTGGCCGGCATGGCCGGCATCAAGCCCGAAGAGCTGCGCAAGATCGAAGCACCCGCGGTCCAGGCTTCCGGTGCCGGCGGCCCACTGCCCGAACTGCGCCAATCGGCCCAGGTGGCCTCGATGGCCGACCTGGACAAACTGGTGGCCCAGATGGAAGCCCTGGGCGACCGCAATGCCGACGTGTTCACCCTGGTCGAATCGCGCCTGTTCGAAAAACGCCTGGTGGCCTTGACCATTCCCAGCAGCCAGCCGGTCGATGGCCCCGTGGGCTCGGGCTTCGGCTTTCGCAGCGACCCCTTCACCGGACGCCCCGCCCTGCACACGGGCCTGGACTTCCCCGCCGACATCGGCACACCGATCCTGGCGGCCGCCGGCGGTGTGGTGCTCAGCGCCGGGCCGCACCCGCAATATGGGCAGCTGGTCGAACTCGACCACGGCAATGGCGTGGTCACCCGCTATGCGCACACCTCGAAGATGCTGGTCAGGCAGGGTGACCTGATCCGCCGCGGCCAGAAGATCGCCGAGGTGGGCAACACCGGCCGCTCCACGGGCCCGCATCTGCACTTCGAAGTGCTGGTCGAGGGTGTGCAGCAAAATCCTGCCAAGTTCCTGGCCAGCAAGAATGCACCGGGCATCCCTGTGGCCCAGGCCACCGAGTTCGCTCCACGCCCCTGGCGCTGATTCCGCTTGATGCACCCCACCCACCGCTCGCCCAGCCCGCATCGCACACCCACCCGGCCATCGGCCCGCGGGTGGGCCCTGTGGTGCCTGGCGCTGGCCTTGCTGTGGGCCCAGATGGGCGGCTGGCTGCATGGCCTGTCGCACAGTCTGGGTGAACTGCATCCCGGGTGGCCGGCACATGCCTCAGTCGGCACCAGCCATGCAGCCCATGCCGA
>JBEGRT010000201.1:0-3375 GCA_041180305.1 Pseudomonadota bacterium | reverse complement strand
TGCCGGCCTGGTTCAGCCGGGCTTCCAGCTTTTCCATTTCAGGCAGGAAATCGCGCTTGAGGTGCACGGTCTGGCCCTGCCCCACGGTGGCGTACAGGGCCACGTGGTCGGTCAGGTCCTGTGCCACGGACAACCCCTTCTTGCGCACGTCGGCGCGGAAGTTGCGCATGGGCTGCCCCTCGATGGCCAGCTTGCTTTCCAGCAGGTAGCGGCCACGGGGCACCGGCAGGAGCGTGTTGAGGTGTTTGGACAGATCGACCCAGTAGCGGAAGACGTCAAGGCAGACTTTTTCGACCGCGGCGTGTCTCGCCTGCCGGTCGGCCTGGCTCAGGTGCTGGGTCTGACGCAACTGATCGGCCTGCTGCCGAAGGTTGTCCAGGAAACTCACGGGTCCTCCGTCGTGTGAATTTTTGAAACTGCGGCGCCAAGCATAGCCCCACAATCGCGGCCATGAAAGAGATCGAACTGAAGTTCCAGGTGCCTGATTCGGCACTTCCCGGCGTGACTGAAGCCTTGCAGGCCCTGGGCCACGCCCCGGCCATGACCATGCATGCGGCCTACTTCGACACGGCTGACCACCAGCTGGCCCGCCAGCGCTGCGCCTGGCGTGTGCGCCGGGAGGGCGATGACTGGGTGCAGACCTACAAAGGCCTGGGCGCAGACGCCATGACCCGGGTGGAAGAAAACTGCCCCTTGGCCGCCCCCGCCGATGGCCGCCTGACCCCGAACCTGCAGGCCCACAGCCCGGCCGTTCAGCAGGCACTGCGCCAGGCCCTCGGGCTGGCGGCCGACGCCCAGGCGGCGCCGAACCTTGTCACCGTGTACGACACCCGTTTCGAGCGGCACGTGCGCACGCTGGACACCGCCCTGGGCGGCGTGGCCGTGTGCCTGGACCTGGGCGCCATCGAAGCGGGCACAGCCCGCGAACGCTTGCAGGAGCTGGAGCTGGAACTCCTGGACGGCCAGCCCCAGGCGCTGCTGAACCTGGCCATGCAATGGGCGCAGGCCCACGGGCTGTGGCTGGATGTGCAATCCAAAGCGATGAAGGGCACCCGCCTGGCGGCGCTGGCCGCACAAGGCCAGACCGAACGCGCCTGCATGCCCGTGCCCTTGCCGGTGACGGGCCCCACCGCGGCGGGCGACAACTCGCCCACCGGACGCGAGCGCCTGTCGGCCCTGCTGGACACCTGTGCGGGCAATTGGGCCGAACTGGCCACCCCGCGCGAAGGCTGGCGGCAGGCCCTGGCACTGTGGCGTGAGGCCCACCCCCAGGTCAGTGCCCTGATGGCCGGCTCGCCACTGGGCCAGAGCCCGCAATGGCAGGCGCTGGACCAGGCCCTGCTGGCCGCCCTGGGCGAACCCGACAGCGCCGAGAGGGCCGCCGAACTGGCCACCAGCGCCGCCCCCACCGGCTGGGCCCTGGCCGTGCTCAGCCATCTGCAAACCCTGGGCTGACCCCGCAAGCCTGGCCCCAAGGCCTGCGCCCCCTCAGCCGCGGGGGCGCACCACAGCCCCCTCCAAACAAGGGCTGCGCACCTCATTTTTCACTATCTAGAATCGCGCCACTTTGGGCGGGAAGTTGGCCGCCCCATCGTTCTCCGACCGAGGATCCGCATGGCGCACGTCACCCCACCACATTCCGCAGACATCGACAGAAGGCAGGCCTTGCTGGGCGGGCTCAGCCTGGTCGGCGGCATGGCCACGAGTGCCCTGCCCGCCACCGCCTGGGCCCAGAACACGGCCACCCGCTTTGCCAACTATGTGCGCCAGGGCAACACCGAGTTGCTGCTCAACGGCAAGGGCACCCGCACCAAGATGTTCGTGAAGGTGTACGACATGGCCCTGTACACGCCTCAGCGCGTGCAGAGCGCCAACGAGTTGCTGACGCTGCCTGGCCCCAAGCGCCTGAGCATGGTCAGCCTGCGCTCGCTCAAGACGGCCGACATCGGCCTCATGTTCGTCAAAGGCATGAAGGCCAACTGCGAGCCCGAGGTCATTGCCCGCTACACCACGACGGTGTCTGACCTGATCCGCATCTTCTCGTTCCGCTCGGTGATGGACGCGGGCGTGAACTTCTCGATGGAATTCGAGCCCGGCAAAGGCACGGCCTTCGTGTTCAACGGGCAGCAGGTGGCCGAGCGTGTGGGCGACGATGCGTTCTTCGCCAACGCGCTGAAGATCTGGTTCGGGCGCGACCCGGCCGACCCGGACCTCGCCCAGGCCCTGCTGGGCAAGGCCTGAGGGTCTCGGCGCTCAGCGGATGCGCATGCCCGGCTCGGCGCCGGGGAAGGGTTCGAGCACGTACACGCCCGGGTTGGCCTTCTCGTCGGCGTGCGAGGCGGCCAGCACCATGCCTTCGCTGACGCCGAACTTCATCTTGCGGGGTGCCAGGTTGGCCACCAGCACCGTGAGCTTGCCGATCAGCTGCTCGGGCTGGTAGGCCTCCTTGATGCCGCTGAACACGTTGCGGTGGCGGCCTTCGCCCACGTCCAGCGTCAGGCGCAGCAACTTGGTGCTGCCTTCCACATGCTCGGCGTTGACGATCCTGGCGATGCGCAGATCGACCTTGACGAAGTCGTCGATGGTGATCGTGGGGGCAATGTCCTCGCCGCCGGGCTTGGGCAGTTCCACCACCGGCGCAGGCGGCGGCTCGAACAGCGCGTCCAGCATCTTCACGTCCACGCGCTGCATCAGGTGCTGGTAGGCGCCGATGGTGTGCTCACCCAGCAGTTGTTCGGCGCTGGCAAAGGTCATCGGCTCGACCTTCAGGAAGGCCTCGACATTGGCGGCCACGGCCGGCAGCACGGGCTTGAGGTAGATGCTCAGCAGGCGGAAGGCCTCGATGCACACGGTGCACACCTCTTGCAGGCGGGCGTCGGCCCCTTCCTGCTTGGCCAGCTCCCAGGGCTTGTTGGCATCCACGTATTCGTTCACGCGGTCGGCCAGCAGCATGATCTCGCGCAGCACCTTGCCCAGCTCGCGGGTTTCGTACAGCTCGACCAGGCCAGCGCGACCCGCCTGCAGCGTGGCCAGCAGGGCCTTGCCCTCGTCGCCCAGGGCGGCGGTGGTGCGGCCTTCGAAGCGCTTGGCCAGGAAGCCCGCGGCACGGCTGGCGATGTTGACGAACTTGCCGACCAGGTCAGAGTTGACCCGGGCCATGAAGTCGTCCTTGTTGAAGTCGATGTCTTCGACGTTGGCGTTCAGCTTGGCCGCGATGTAGTAACGCAGCCATTCGGGGTTCATGCCCAGGCTCAGGTACTTGAGCGGGTCGAGGCCGGTGCCACGGCTCTTGGACATCTTCTCGCCGTTGTTGACGGTCATGAAGCCGTGCACGTTCACCTGGTTCGGCAGCTTGCGGCCGCTGAACTGCAGCAT
>JBEGRT010000200.1:0-2796 GCA_041180305.1 Pseudomonadota bacterium | reverse complement strand
ATTGTGTGTTCTAATAGCGAACAAGTATTCGCTGGTAGAACTTGATGGTAGTCAGGCCGGGCGCCCGTGTCAAGGCGGGTGTGTGCCTGCGCCTGTGCACGATGCCCTCGGGGCGGCTGGAGGCGGTGGATGTCAACGCATGAAAACCGGGCAGAGCCCGCAGAGGGTGGGGCGCTCAAGCCCAGCGACAGCTATGTGCAGTCGTTTGCCCGTGGGCTGGACGTGCTGCGCAGCTTTGGCGCCCAGGCCCCGGCCCAGACCTTGTCGGAATGCGCCGACCGTGTGGGCATGACCCGCGCCGGTGCCCGTCGCATCCTCCTCACCCTGCAGACCCTGGGCTATGTCGAGCTCGACGGTCGCCAGTTCAGGCTCACCCCCAAGGTGATGGAGCTGGGCTTTGCCTACCTCAGCTCCCAGCCCTGGTGGGGCCACGCCCAGCCGGTGCTGGAAGACCTCACGCGGCGCCTGGGCGAGTCGTCGTCGGCGGCCGTGCTTGATGGGGGCGACATCGTCTATGTGCTCAGGGTGCCGGCCAACCGCATCATGTCGATCAACCTGGGGGTCGGCACGCGCCTGCCGGCGTACTGCACCTCGATGGGCCGCGTGATGCTGGCCGCCTTGCCCGAAGACGAACGCTGGGCCCGCGTGCAGCGCATGGATCTGAAGCCCCGCACGCCCCACACCGTGACCGAACCCGAAGCCTTGATGGATGTGCTGGCCAAGGTGCGCCGCCAGGGCTGGGCCCACATCGATCAGGAACTCGAACTGGGCCTGCAGTCCCTGGCCGCCCCGATCAAGGACCGCCGTGGCCAGGTGGTGGCCGCCATCAATGTGAGCGCACAAAGCCAGCGCACCACGGTCAGGCACATGAAGGATGTGTTCCTGCCCGCGTTGCTGCAGGCCGCTGATCAGGTCACGGCCCTGATGTGACGCGATCGCGGGCGTCGCCCGCGGATGCTGCGCGTGTGGGTCTGTGCGACATCGCACAGACCTGCAGGGCAGGCGCGCCTAGAGTCGCGGGAACCACTTTTCAATCAGGAGTTCCCGTGTCTCAATCTCTGTCATCGCGTCGGCACCTGCTGTGTGTCACTGCAGCCACCTGGTCGCTGGTGTGCTGCCCGCTGTCCTTGCGGGCTGCCACCGCCGAAGACCTTCACCACGATGCCTATGCCTTCATCCTGGATCAGCAAGGCCTGATGGCCAGTCTGAGCATCGAAGGCAGCAAGATTTCTCGCATCCACCGTTGAGGCCCTCATGACCCAGACCGCCCGTGTTCTCCAGGCCCCGGCCGATTTGCGACGCCAGGCCCATGCCCGCCTCAGCCGTGACCATGCGCAGCCGGCGTCGTCCGGCGAACAGGCCTCGCAGGCCATGCGTGTACTGCATGGCCTGGCCGCATCCCCCGACACCGCGCCCGATGCGCTGGCCTTGCTGCACGAGTTGCAGGTGCACCAGGTTGAGCTGGAGTTGCAGGCCGACATGCTGCAGGCCTCGCATGCCGAGATGGATGCCGCAGTCAGGCGGCTCAAGCAGTTGTACGACGCGGCCCCCGTGCCTTACTTCACCATGGCCCGCGACACCCGCGTGGCCGATGCCAATGCCGCCGGTGCGCGGTGCCTGGGGATGGCCAGCAGCGCACTGCCAGGCTTCAGGCTGGACACGGTGCTGTCGCCCGCCCGTCTGCTGCACGAGAGCGTGGCGCGCGTGGTGCCGGGCAGTGATGCGGTCATCGGGGATGCCATGATGCTGCAGCCGGCTGGCGCAGCCACGGCCCGCGAGGTCTGGGTGTCGCTGGCACCCGATCCGGCCGGCAAGGACATCCTGATCACGCTGACCTTCATGGGGCAATGACAGACCCTGGCCTGCGGGCCAGGACCTGACTTCGCCATCAATGCCGGCCGAACTGTTGGTCGGCGGCGTGCAGGCACTCGCTCTTGTGCGTGCCGCGCAAGGCCTCACATTTTTCTGCCGCCAGCTTGTGGTCGGCATCCATCTTGTGCGCCTCGGCATGTTCCCGAGAGTGACGGATGTCCTTGTCCATCCGGGCGTCGGCCAGGGCCTTGTCGCGGGCCGTCCGGGCTTCCTGCTGGCACAGCTCCTTGGCCTGTCCGGCCTGGTCATCGCATTTTTCTTCGGCCACGTCATAGGCCGAGTTGGCCTTGACCTCCAGCACGCGCGTGCGGTCATCGGCGCGGCCAGAGTGGGCCAGTGCCAGTTCAGCCTCGGCGATCTTCTTGTGGGCCTTGGCCTCGGCCTTGCACACATCGCCCGCATTGCCGGTGTGTTGCTTGCAAGCAGTCTTCTCCACCTTGTAGGTGGCCGCGATGCGTTCCCTGCGGGCCTCCAGTTCGGCCTTGCTCAAGTGCTGGGCATGCGCCGAACTCATCAAGGTCAGGGCCAGCAGAATCAGCCAGGCGTCTTGGTCATGTCTCATGGGAGGTCCTCTCTGTGGTGGGTGTGGCGTGGTCTCGCCGATGATGGTCAGCCTAGGTGTTCGGGGCTGTTCCATCTGTGCGCTGACGCACACCCCGAGGTGGCTGAGCCGCTGGCGTCTGGCCTCATACTTCGGCGCATGCGCAGTCGGCCATCGCACTTGTCCCCCCCGTCAGTCCAGGCGCCTCGTGTGGTGGGCGTGGGTGCGTCGGCGGGCGGCCTGGCCGCACTGGAGGCCTTTTTCGCGCAGGTGCCACCTGACAGCGGGCTGGCGTATGTGGTGGTCGAACACATGGACCCCACCCAGCCCTCACTGCTGACGGGCCTGCTGCGGCGGGTGTGTCGCCTGCCAGTGCGCGACAT
>JBEGRT010000199.1:0-13048 GCA_041180305.1 Pseudomonadota bacterium | reverse complement strand
CGCGGCCCAAGAAGCGCTACATCAGCCCGGCCACCATGAAGTCGGACGATGCGCTGTACTACAGCCACTTCCGCACCCGCGTGGAGCGCGCCGGCACCGAAGCATTCCCCATGGCCGAGGGCCGCAAGCTCTATGGTGACCTGGTCATGGAAGTGTGGCTGGACCGTCAGGGCCGCGTGCAGAACACCATCATCACGCGCAGCTCGGGCAATGCACGCCTCGACAAGCGCGCCATTGCCATCGTGCGCCAGGCGGGCCCCTTTGGCGCCGTGCCCGAAGCCGTGCGTGCGGGCCACGACCTGATCCTGATCTCGTCACGTTTCCGTTTCACCCGTGAAGCCGGCTTCGAAGCCACCACCCAGGCTTCGGCCGATGCCCCCTGACCTTTCGCTCCACCATGTCTGTTGACCGCTATGCCGTGGCTGGCAACCCCGTGACCCACAGCCGCTCGCCAGCCATCCATGCCCTGTTCGCCCAGCAGACTGGTCAGGCGGTGGATTACGGCCGACTGCACTGCGAACTCAACGCCTTCAAGCCCACCGTGCAGGCCTTCGCCGCCGCAGGCGCCAAGGGCTGCAACGTGACCGTGCCCTTCAAGTTCGAAGCCTTCGAGCTGGGCGCGCGGCGCACCGAACGGGCCGAACTGGCCCAGGCCGCCAACACCCTGCGCTTCGATGCCGAAGGCGGCTGGCTGGCCGACAACACCGATGGCGTGGGCCTGGTGCGTGACATCACCATCAACGCCGGCGTGCCCCTGAAAGGCGCCCGCGTGCTGCTGCTGGGTGCCGGTGGCGCCAGCGCTGGCGTGCTGGGCCCCATCCTGGCTGAAGGCCCGGCCGAGGTTGTGCTGGCCAACCGCACTGTGGAAAAAGCCGAAGCCATCGTGCAGCGCCACGCGGCCTGTGCCGCCCGCCACGGGGTGCGCCTGAGCGCCAGCGGCCTGCAGGCGCCAGGCACGGCCTTCGACGTGTTCATCAATGGCACGGCCGCCAGCCTGGCCGGCTCGGGTGTGCCCGTGGGCCCCGAAGTGCTGCGCCCCGGCACCCTGGCCCTGGACATGATGTACGGCCCCGCGGCCCAACCCTTCCTGGATTGGGCCGCGGCACATGGTGCCACGGGCCGCGATGGCCTGGGCATGCTGGTCGAGCAGGCGGCCGAAGCCTTTGCACTGTGGCGAGGCGTTCGCCCCGACACCACCCCGGTGCTGCAAGGCCTGCGCACCCAACTGGCCGCCGAATACGGCACTTCGCAAGGCCGCTGAACCATGCGCACTTTTGGCCGTGTGCTGCTTCTGCTGATTTTGGCGGGCCTGAGCCTGCAGCTGTACTTCGCGGCCCGCATCGCGCTGATGACGGTGATCGACCCGCAATCGACCACCTTCCAGCGCTCGGAAATGCGCCGCCTGGTGCAAGCGCAAGGCCTGTTCACCTGGTCGCAGCAATGGCGTGACGGCCGCGACATCAGCGACAACGCCCGCCGCGCCGTGATCGCCTCGGAAGATGCCGGCTTTGCCGATCACGCCGGGGTCGAATGGGATGCCCTGCAGCAGGCCTATGAACGCAACCAGCGCGCCGAACAACGCGTGCAGGCCATTCAGAAAGTGGCGCAGGAGCGCTACCAGCGTGCTGTCGAGCGCGCGAAAAAGCGTGGGCGCCCGCTGCCCGAACCGCCCAGTGCGCTCAACACGGTGCCCAAGGTGGTGGGGGGCTCGACCATCACCCAGCAGCTGGCCAAGAACCTGTTCCTGAGCAAGGAACGCAACTTCGTGCGCAAGGGGCAGGAGTTCGTCATCACCTTCATGCTCGAAGGCCTGCTCAGCAAAGACCGCATCCTCGACATCTACCTCAACAACGTGGAATGGGGCGAAGGCGTGTTCGGCATCGAAGCGGCATCACAGCACTATTTCCGCACCGATGCCGACCGGCTCAGCCCCTACCAGGCCGCACGTCTGGCCGTGATGCTGCCTGCACCCAAGAAGTTCGAGAAGAGCCCGGGCTCGGGCTATGTGATGGGGCGTGCCGCCACCATCGCGGCCCGCATGCGTGCGGCCGAGCTGCCCTGAACCCTTCGCCCTGAGGCCCCAGCATGGACCCCTTGAGCCTGATCATCGACGACATGCGCTTCGATGGCGTGGTGTTCGTGGGCACCGTGCTGCATGCCCCATGGGCTCTGCGCCTGCACACCCCCGGTCTGGCCGCCTTCCACGTGGTCACCCAAGGGCAGGCCTGGCTGCACCGTGAAGGCTTCGAGCCCGTGCGTGTGCAAACAGGCGATCTGATCGTGCTGCCCGCCGGACAGGCCCACTGCATCAGCGACAGCACCACCGCAGCTGACCCGCGAACCGCCGACGACCTGGCCCCACACCTGGCCCCCGGCCTGTGGGCCCAGCGCGTGCTGCCCGGTGAAGGCCCTGCCACCACCCTGGTCAGTGGCCACGCGCGTTTCGACGTGCACATGGCCGCACCGCTGGTGCAGGCCCTGCCACCGCTCATGCACATCCGCGGCATGGGCGAAGCGCCCCCGCTGTGGCTGGCCATTGGGCTGCAGTTCCTGCAGCAGGAAATGGCCACGGCGCGGCCCGGCCAGCAGGCCATCATCAACCGCCTGGGCGACATCCTGTTCATGGAATGCCTGCGCGACCACGTCAGCGCCCTGCCCGAGCGGTCGGGCAACTGGCTGTCGGCCCTGAAAGACCGGGCCTTGTCGGCCGCACTGGCCAGCATGCACCAGCACCCTGCGCACAACTGGAGCGTGCCCGAGCTGGCACAGAAGGCTTGCCTGTCGCGGTCGGCCTTTGCCGAGCGCTTCGGCCAGGTGCTGGGCGAACCGCCCCTGACCTACCTGACACGCCACCGCATGCGCCTGGCGGCGCGGCAACTGGTGAGCAGCAGCCTGCCGGTCAGCCGCGTGGCCAATCAGGTCGGCTATGCGTCGGAAGCGGCCTTCAGCCAGGCCTTCAAGCGGGAATACGGGCTGTCACCCAGTGCGTGGCGACAGCACAAAGGCCGCGGAGCAGGTGAGGCCCAGGCCAGCGCCTGAGCCAGCGATCACTTGCCAGCCGATGAAGAACCCGTGCCGGAGCCACCCAGCAGGAAGGCCACCTTGCGCTTGGGCTTGATGAAGCGCGACAGCGAAGAGCCACCAGGCGCCGGCGTGGCCGGGGCCTTGGTTTCCCAGGCTGCCGGGGCAGCATCCGGGGCGGCTTCGTAGGGCTTGTCGAAGAAGGGGTCGGCCGGACGGCGCGGGGCTGCCGGGCGAGATTCCGTGCGCACCGGGCGTGCACCACGGGCTTCGTCGAATTCCTCGCGGCGCTCACCACGGCGGTCAGAGGGGCGGCGCTCACTGCCACCGTCGTCCGAACGGTCGCGGCGGAAACGGCGCTCCTGGCGGTCGTCCAGCGAGAAGGTCTCGATGTCGAGCTTCTTCTTGACCAGCTTCTCGATGTCGGCGATCAGGCGGGCATCGGCGCCCGTGACCAGGGACACGGCCAGCCCCGAGGCGCCTGCACGACCCGAGCGGCCAATGCGGTGCACGTAGTCTTCGGCGTTGAAGGGGATGTCGTAGTTGAACACCGCCGGCAGGGCCGCGATGTCGATGCCGCGGGCGGCCACATCGGTGGCCACCAGCAGGTCCATCTCGCCAGCCTTGAAGGCCGCCAGGGCCTTCAGGCGCTCATCTTGCGACTTGTCACCGTGCAGGGCGGCCGTCTTGAGGCCGTCGCGCTCGAAGGCACGGGCCAGGCGACCAGCGCCCAGCTTGGAGTTCACGAACACGATCGACTGCTTGATCTCGCGGTCACGCAACACCTGGCGGATCAGCGCGCGTTTGTCGTCTTCGTGCACGCTGTAAAAGCGCTGCTCGACGGTCGAGGCCGTGGCGTTGGGCCGGGCCACTTCCACCAGCACCGGCTCTTGCAGGTAGCTGGCGGCCAGCTTCTTGATCTCGGGCGAGAAGGTGGCCGAGAACAGCAGGGTCTGGCGCTGCTTGGGCAGGTAGCTCAGGATGCGCTGCAGATCGGGCAGGAAGCCGATGTCCAGCATGCGGTCGGCTTCGTCGAGCACCACGTACTCGACCTGCGACAGGTTGCAGTTCTTGGCCTCGATGTGGTCCAGCAGGCGGCCCGGCGTGGCGATCAGCACCTCGACACCGCCCTTGAGCTCGGCAGTCTGGGGCTTCATGTCCATGCCGCCGAACACCACGGCCACGCGCAGATTGGTCTGCTTGGCGTAGGCCTTGACGTTGTTGGCCACCTGGTCGGCCAGCTCGCGCGTGGGCGCCAGCACCACGGCACGCACCGGGTGGCGGGCCGGCGACATGCTGGCGTTCTCGTGCTTCATCATCTTCTGAAGCAGCGGGATGGAGAAGGCCGCGGTCTTGCCCGTGCCGGTTTGCGCCGCACCCATCACGTCGCGCCCAGCCAGCACCACCGGGATGGCCTTGGCCTGGATGGGCGTCATGTGCGCATAGCCCTGCACTTCGATGGCGCGCAGCAGTTTGGCGTCAAGCGGCAGGGTGTCGAAGCGTGCAGGCGCTTCGGGCGCCGGGGCCGTCTCGGCCACAGCACCCAGGGTGTTGGTGTCATTCATTGGGGACGCATTATCCGCTGATTGCCTACTTTTGTAGCGTCTGCCGGCGCAATGCGCGTTTTTGCCCCCGAAGGCAGCGGGCCCCTTGTTTCACAAAATGAAATATGCCCAACAAAACCGCGCACTCAGGCCCAGCATGGATTGCAAGGAGAACACCTCAGCAAACAGCCCTGCTCAGCGAACCCGCCGCTTCAGAACGTGTAGCCCGTCTGGCGCTGCACGCCGAGGTTCTGCGCTTCGGCGGCCTCCAGCAGGTGGGCCAGCGGGCCCAGCCCCTGGTACCGCGCGCACACCTTGTAGGCGTACTGCCACACACGCGGGATGTCGCCCAGGTACTGCTGTTTGCCGTCGCGCAGGGCCAATCGGGCAAAGATACCCAGCACCTTCAGATGGCGCTGCAGGCCCATCCACTCGAAGTCTCGCCAGAAATCGCCAAAGTCATCGCGCACCGGCAAGCCCGCCTTGCGGGCCTGCTCCCAGTAGCGGATGGCGATGTCGATCTGACGCTCTTCGTCCCAGGTCACGTAGGCATCGCGCAGCAGCGAGACCAGGTCGTAGGTGACCGGGCCCCACACGGCGTCCTGGAAGTCGATCACCCCCAGACGGGCCGACGGGTCGGCCGGGTTCGCCATCAGGTTGCGCGAGTGGTAGTCGCGGTGCACCAGCACGGCCGGCTGGCTGAGCACCTGCGCCTTGATCAGGGCGAAGCTGCGCTGCAGGGTGGTCTGTTGCGCGTCGGACAGGGTCATGCCGCGCAACCGGGTGAGGTACCAGTCGGGCAGCAGGTCGAGTTCACGCTGCAGCAGCGCATCGTCGTAAGGGGGCACCTGGTCGGCCGCTGCAATGCCTTGCAGGCGGATCAGTTCATCGGTGGCCGCCTGATAGCGCGCACGGTTGGCCTTGTCGTCGGTGGACCAGGGCGAGGCATCGGGCACAAGGGTCGACAGCAGGGTGCTCGAGCCCAGATCGGCCAGCAACATGAAGCCTTGCGGCTCGTCCCAGGCCAGAACGGCCGGGGCGGCCACACCGCCCTGGGTCAGCAGATGGGCCACCTTCACGAAGGGGCGGCAATCTTCGTGCTGCGGGGGGGCATCCATCACGATGAAGCTGCCCTGTGCGCCTTGCACGCGGAAGTAGCGGCGAAAACTCGCATCGGCGCTGGCCGAGGCCGCTGAGCCCACCTCCAGGCCATGGGCTGGCGCAACCGACTGCAACCAGGCTTCAAACGCCTGCTGACGGGCGGGATCGGCCCAGGCAATCGGGGTTCGGTCGGTGGCAGCGCTCATGGGTGTGCAGACAAACAGAGAGGGGCCCAGGCAGGCTTCGGCCGCATGGAATAATCCTTTCATTTTAGTCTGAGCCCCCGTGTCGCCCAACGTCCTTCGCCACCCCCACCCGCTCCGTCGCCGCACGCCCGTGGCCCTGGCGGTGGCCTGGTGCCTGGGCACCCTGCCGCCGGCGGGTCTGCAGGCCCAGGTCAGCGAGCCTGCCCCTGGTCTTCGCATTGCCAACACCCTGAGCTGGCCGGTGGGCGGCAGCAAGGAAGCCGAAGAGCTGCCCGTCTATTTCGAGGCCGACCGCCTGGAAGGCAGCCCCGACGATGTGATGAAGGCCTCGGGCGATGTGCGACTGACCCGCGGCGACCTGATCATGCGGGCAGACCAGATCACGCACCGCCAGGCTGACAACTCGGCCCAGGCCGATGGGAATGTGAAGGTGCTTCGGCGCGGCGACGTGTTCACCGGTCCCGCCCTGAACCTCAAGCTCGACACCCTCGAAGGCGACTTCACCTCGCCGGTGTACCGCTTCGCCCGCACCGATGCCGGGGGCCATGCCGCCCGGATCGAGTTCCTGGGGCCCAACCGCCTGCGCGCGGTCGATGCCACGTACTCCAGTTGCACCCCGGAAAACTCGGCCGAGCCCGATTGGGTGCTGAAAACCGGCAGCGTGCTGCTCGACCAGGAAAAGGCCGAAGGCGTGGCGCGCAATGCCGTGGTGTGGTTCAAGGGGATTCCGATCCTGGCCACGCCCGTGCTGTCCTTCCCGCTGAACGACGAACGCAAGAGTGGCCTGCTGCCGCCCAGCTTCGATTACGACAGCAAAAACGGCTTCGAGTACAGCCAGCCGTATTACCTGAACATCGCGCCCGATCGCGATGCAACACTCACGCCGACACTCTCGACCCGTCGCGGGTTGGGCCTGGACGGAGAGTTCCGCTACCTGGCGCCTCGCGATGGCGGCACGCTCAAGGCTTCTGTCCTGCCCGACGACAAGGTCTCAGGCAACACGCGCGGCATGCTGGATCTGCAACACAGCGGTCGCGCAGAAGATGCCAGCAGCACACGCATGACCACTTACGACCTGCGCGTGCGACGTGTCTCGGATGACGACTACTGGAAAGATTTCCCGCGCACGCTCAACAGCGGCATCACCCTGACACCGCGCTTGCTGGGCAGCCAGTTGTCGGTTGAACGCCAGATCAATGCTCGGGCCTGGGGCCTGGGGTCCAACCAGGCCACGCTTTACGGCAAGGTCCAGAACTGGCAGAGCCTGAGGGATCTGGATGCAGCATCCGACCTCACGGCCCAGCTGGTGTCGCCCTATCAGCGCGAACCGCAACTGGGCCTGCGCGCACGCAGCGCATCGGAATCGGGCCTGGTCTGGGACCTGACCACCGAGTTCAACCGGTTCACCAACCAGGACCGCACCCGCGTGTCGGGCAACCGGCTGCACGCGCTGGGACGGGTCGAGCGCCGCTTTGGCAATTCGGCCTGGTTCGTCACGCCACGCCTGAGCCTGAATGCCGCCGACTACACCCTGGACAACAACTCAGCCCTGGGTGGGCAGCGGCGCCACTACACGCGCAGCATCCCGACCGCCAGCGTGGAAAGTGGCCTCGTGTTCGAACGCCCGACACATTGGTTCGGCAAACCCTTCATGCAGACACTGGAGCCACGGCTGCAGTACGTTCGCACACCCTATCGCGATCAGGCGGGCATCCCCCTGTTCGACAGCGCGGCACGCGACTTCAACCCCTACAGCATCTTCGCGGAAAACGCCTTCACAGGCGTGGACCGCGTGTCCGACGCCAACCTCATGAGCGTGGGCGTGATCACCCGCCTGCTCGACCCGGTCACGTCCCAGGAAGCCATGCGCCTGGGCGTCGTGCAGAAGGTGCAATTCAGCGATCAGCGCGTCACCCCCAACGACGGTGCACCCATCACGCAGCGCCTGTCTGACCTGCTGCTGGTGGGCTCGACCAGCATCCTGCCTCGCACCTGGCTGGACACCACCGTGCAGTACAGCGCTCAGGACAACCGGGTGGAGCGTTCGTCGACGGGCATTCGTGTCAACCTCGGGCCTTGGCGCAATATCGCGTTTGGCCACCTCTACACCCGAGATGGCAACGAACAGATCGACTTCAGCTGGCAGGTCCCCCTCAGCGGCAAGACACCTGCTCTGGACGGCGCAGGGCGTGTGGCCCGGGCAGTGCAGTCCGAATGCAGCGGGTCCTGGTACAGCGTGGGCAAGGTCACCTACAGCATGGTCGACAAACGGGTGAGCAGCGGCGTACTGGGCTTCGAATACGACGGCGGCTGCTGGATCGGCCGCATCGTGGCCGATCAGTCCGCCCTCGGCTCGGCCAACGCCACCCGCATCCTGTTCCAGCTGGAGCTGATCGGCCTGTCCCGTCTGGGCACCAGCGCCCTCAAGACCCTGAACAGCAGTGTGGGCGGCTACCGCCCGCTGCGCGATGAAAGCTCCACCCTGATCCCCGGGGCCTCCTCCGATTTCCACGCTTACGATGAATGACCTGAGCGCCATGACACGCATTGCACAACGCCCCATGGCAGGGCTCCGCCTGCTGCCCCTGGTGACCCCCCTGGCAGCGGCCCTGATCGCATCGAGCGCCCCTCTGGCCGTTCAGGCGCAGGGCTTCCGCCTGATGGATGCCCCTCAGGTCTCGCCTCGCATTCCGGGCGCCCGCAACTTCAGCACCGACCTGCAACTGGCAGGCAAGCCCACGACGGCCGACTACATCGTGGCCGTCGTCAACAGCGAACCGATCACGCACACCGAGGTCGACAAGCGCGTGGCACGCGTTCTGGACACCGCAGGCCGCAACACCCGCCTGCCCCCTGCTGAAGAACTGCGCCGCCAGGTGCTTGACGCCCTGATCAACGAACGCATCCAGATGCAGGCCGCCAAGGCCATGGGCCTGAACGTGGCCGATGCCGATGTCGATGCCGCGATTGCCAACATCGCCGCCCAGAACAATCTGTCGCTGGGCGAATTGCAGTCGCGCATGAAGTCCGACGGGCTGGATTACGAGCGCTACCGCAACAGCCTGCGCGAACAGATCCTGCTCGAACGCGTGCGTGAGCGCGAAGTCAACGCCCGCATCCAGATCACCGATGCCGAGATCGACCGTGTGCGCGCCGAAGCGGCCGCCGCGGGGCGTGATGTCGACCTGAACCTCGCACACCTGCTGATCCTGGTGCCGGAGGGCGCCTCGAATGCCGAACAGCAACGCCTGGCCCAGAAGGCCGCAGACCTGCAATCGCGTGCTGCCCAGGGTGCCAACTTCGGAGACCTGGTCAAGCAGAACTCCGACGACCGATCCACCCGAGACAACGGCGGCATCTTCGGCATGCGCCCGGCCAGCAAACTGCCCGAGCTGTTCACCGATGCCGCGAAAGACCTGAAGGTCGGGCAGGTCTCGCGCGTGATCCGCTCCAACGCAGGCTTTCACATCATCAAGCTGATTGAGCGCGAGAACAGTGCTGCAGCCACCTACACCCAGCACCGCGCCCGCCACATCCTGCTGCGCACCACGCCTCAGCTGGATGCAGAGGGTGGCAAGCGCAAGCTGGCCGACATCCGCAAGCAGATCGTCGGTGGCCAGGCCAGCTTCGCGCAGATGGCCCGCCAGTTCTCGGAAGACGGCAGCGCCACCAAAGGTGGCGACCTGGGCTGGGCCGCGCCCGGCCAGTTCGTGCCCGAGTTCGAGCAGGCCCTGGTGGCCTTGCAGCCCGGCCAGGTGTCCGAGCCCATCGTCAGCCGTTTTGGTGTGCACCTGATCCAGCTGATCGAACGCCGTGAAGTGCAGCTCACCGAGGCGCAGCAACGAGAAGCTGCGCGCGCCGTGCTGCGCGAAAAACGTTTCGAGCAGGCGTATGAAGAATGGGCCGCCGAACTGCGTGCGGCCGCCTTTGTGGACATGCGCGATGAGTAAAGCCCCCGGCCGCCAGCAGGGGCACACCGCCCGCAAACGTTTCGGTCAGCACTTCCTGAGCGACGACGGCATCATCGATGCCATCGTGCGTGGCATCGACCCGCGCCCCGGCCAACCCCTGGTCGAGATCGGCCCGGGCCTGGGCGCCATGACCAACCCGGTGGTCGAGCGCTGCGACAAGCTCACCGTGGTCGAACTCGACCGCGACCTGGCCGCCCGACTGCGCAAGCGCGCCGAACTCGACGTGATCGAATCCGACGTGCTGCAGGTCGATTTCGGCGCCCTGGCCGACCGCTTCGGCCAGAAACTGCGCGTGATCGGCAACCTGCCGTACAACATCTCCACGCCCATCCTGTTCCACCTGCTGCAGTGGGCCGACCGTGTCGACGACCAGCACTTCATGCTGCAAAAGGAAGTGGTCGACCGCATGGTGGCCTCGCCCGGCAGCAAGGATTACGGTCGCCTGAGCGTGATGCTGCAATGGCGCTACGAGATGGAAAACATCCTCGATGTGCCGCCCGAGGCCTTCGATCCACCGCCCAAGGTCGATTCGGCCATCGTGCGCATGGTGCCGCTGGCCCAGCCGCCCCAGGTGGACGAGGCCCTGCTGTCCGAGATGGTCACGGTCGCCTTCTCACAGCGCCGCAAGATCTTGCGCAACACGCTGGGCGCCTGGGTGAGCGCCCGAGGCCTGGCCACCGACTTCGACATGCAACGCCGTGCCGAGGAAGTGCCCGTGGCCGACTACGTGGCCCTGGTGCAGCTGGCCGCCGCCAAGGCCGCTGCCACCGCACCGACAGCGGCGCCCGAGCAGGGCTGAGCCATGAAGACCTACCTGGTCGGCGGTGCCGTGCGTGACCGGCTGCTGGGCCGACCCGTGGGCGACCGCGACTGGGTGGTGGTGGGCAGCACGCCCGAGGCCATGCGCGCGGCGGGCTTCCAGCCCGTGGGCCAGGATTTCCCCGTGTTCCTGCACCCGCAGACCCACGAGGAATACGCGCTGGCCCGCACCGAACGCAAGAGCGGGCATGGCTACCACGGCTTCACCTTCCACACCTCGCCCGAGGTCGCGCTGGAAGAAGACCTGGCCCGCCGCGACCTGACCATCAACGCCATGGCCGAAGGCCCCGATGGCGAGGTGATCGACCCCTGCGGCGGCCAGGCCGATCTGCAGGCGCGCGTGCTGCGCCATGTGTCGCCAGCCTTTGCCGAAGACCCGGTGCGCATCCTGCGCCTGGCGCGCTTTGCCGCACGCTTCGACGACTTCACCGTGGCCCCGGAAACCCTGGCCCTGATGCGCCACATGGTCGACACCGGCGAGGTCGACCACCTGGTGGCCGAACGGGTGTGGCAGGAACTCTCGCGCGGCCTGATGGAAGCCCACCCCTCGCGCATGTTCGAGGTGCTGCGGGCCTGCGGGGCCCTGCAGCGGCTGCTGCCCGAGGTGAACCGTCTGTGGGGCGTGCCCCAGCGGGCCGAGTACCACCCCGAGATCGACACCGGCGTGCACCTGATGATGGTGCTGGACATGGCCGCGCACCTGAACGCGCCCCTGCCCGTGCGCTACGCCTGCCTGGGCCACGACCTGGGCAAAGGCACCACCCCGGCCGATGTGCTGCCCCGCCACATCGGGCATGAGGAGCGCAGCGTGCGGCTGCTCAAGCCCCTGAGCGAACGCTTGCGCGTGCCCACCGATTGCCGCGAGCTGGCCGAGGTGGTGGCCCGCGAACACGGTCACATCCACCAGAGCCTGGGTTTTTCACCGGCCGCCTTGCTGCGCCTGCTGGAACGGCTGGACGCCTTCCGCAAGCCCGCGCGCCTGGCCGACATCCTGCTGGCCTGCGAATGCGATGCCCGCGGCCGCCTGGGCCTGAGCCAGGCGCCTTACCCCCAGGCGGCCCACCTGCGCACGGCACACGAGGCCGCACTGGCCGTGCCCACGGCCCCCATCGCGGCCGAGGCCCAGGCCCGCGGGCTCAAGGGCCCAGCCATTGCCGGGGCCATCCACGAGGCACGTCAGCAGGCCATCGCCACCGCCCTGCCCGCCGCCCCCTGAACCGGGGAAATACGGGCGTATTCCCCAAGTGCCCTGGGGAACGAATGAATTCACGATGCGGAAAATGCGCACATGCGCTCGTCATCTGCACCCTGCACCGTGTCTCTCGCCCCCATGCCGTCCCGCCGCGCCATGCTGCGCCAGGAGGTACAGCGCACGCTGATGCGTGAGCTTGACCTGCGCTGGCAGCAACTGCTGGGCAGCTTCGGCTTGAGCGTGTTGCTGCTGGGCTTCGGGGTGCTGCGCACAGGCCGACAAGGGCTGGACCTGACCGCTGGCGCGCTGCTGGTGGCAGGCCTGGCCGCTGCGTGGTGGCACTGGCAACGCCGCGCGGCCTGGCTGAACCGGCTCGGCGCACGGCATGACTGGCTGAGCGGGCCTGACCAGGTGGCCGTGGCCCTGGGCTGGTGCTGGGCACAGGCCTGGCCCGCCGGGGCCGGCGAATGGGGCGCTGCCTGGGAAGGCGGTTTCTGGTGCCCCTTCCTGGCCGCTTGCAGCTACGCCCTGCTGCGCTTGCGCCAGAACGCCATGCGCCATTGGCCCCGTTGGCATTTCAGCGCCTTGCGTCAGGCCCTGCGCCAGGAACGACCAACCCGTCGCTGACGCCACGCGCCTGCCACACGCCCGCAACAAGGCGCACCGCGGATCGCACACGTCAAAAAGCGCACCGTCCTTTCGGAGGGTGCGCACAAAACATTGGCGGAGAAAGACACGCTGGCAGCGCCCTGGCCAGGGCGCCCCAGTGTTCAACCGACCTGAGGCAGGTCAGTCGGCCTGCTTGCGCAGGAAGGCGGGAATTTCCAGCTCGTCCATGCCATTGCTGGCAAGGGCATCGACCTTCTGGGCGGCCGTGCGGCCATTGCGCCAGACACTGGGGGTGTTCAGACCCGAGAAGTCATTGTGCACATGGCCCATGGCCGGTGCGGCATGGCCACCCACGCCACCACCCAGCGCAGCCGAGGGGCTCACCGGGTTGTTCAGCACGGGGAAGTTGTCGGTGCCGGTGCGGGCGAAGGCCTGGGTGGTGGCCTGCTGGGCGCTGTGCACCACGGTCATGCGCTGCTTGGCCGAGGTCAGGCCGGTGGCGATCACGGTGACGCGCAGCTGGTCGCCCAGGCTTTCGTCGTAGGCGGTGCCGTAGATCACATGGGCATCTTCCGACGCATAGCG
>JBEGRT010000198.1:0-4421 GCA_041180305.1 Pseudomonadota bacterium | reverse complement strand
ACTCGGAAGGCGCGCCGCTGGACCTGCGCGTGAACACGCTGAAGGACAAGCGCGAGGCCGTGCTGCAGGCCCTGATCGAGGCCGGCCAGCAAGCCGAAGTGACGCCCTATTCGCCCAACGGCATCCGGGTGCACGGCAAGCCGGCCCTGCAGAAGATGCCGCTGTACACCAACGGGCACGTGGAAGTGCAGGACGAAGGCAGCCAGCTGCTGGCCCTGCTGATCGGTGCCAAGCGTGGCGAAATGGTGGTGGACTTCTGCGCTGGTGCCGGTGGCAAGACCCTGGCCCTGGGCGCCATGATGCGCAACACGGGCCGCCTGTACGCCTTCGATGTGTCGGGCCACCGCCTCGAGAACCTCAAGCCCCGCCTGGCCCGCAGCGGCCTGTCGAACGTGTACCCTGCGCAGATCGCGCATGAACGCGATGAACGCATCAAGCGCCTGAGCGGCAAGATCGACCGCGTGCTGGTCGATGCGCCCTGTTCGGGCCTGGGCACCCTGCGCCGCAACCCCGACCTGAAGTGGCGCCAGAGCCCCAAGGCCGTGGCTGAACTGCAGGCCAAGCAGCTGGCCATCCTGAACAGCGCCGCCCGCCTGCTCAAGCCGGGTGGCCGCCTGGTCTACGCCACCTGCAGCGTGATGCCCGCCGAAAACGAAACCGTGGCCGCGCAGTTCAGCGAGGAGCACAAGGATTTCGTGCCGGTGTCGTGCGCCGAACTGCTGACCCAGGCCGGTGTGGACAAGGCCGACAGCCTGTGCAACGCCCAGGGCCAGCTGCGCCTGTGGCCGCACCGCCATGCCACCGACGGCTTCTACGCCGCGGTCTGGGAAAAGAAAGCCTGACCTGCCCGACAAGCCGGACAAAAGAAAAGGGCCTGCATCTGCAGGCCCTTTCTCATTGCCGGATGGAACCGATCAGAACAGGCTTTCGCGCACGTAGATCACATCGTCCTTCTGCAGCTTTTCCTGCATGCCCAGCACCAGCACCTGCACCTTGCCGCTGGCGTCGCGGCGGTTCACGCGGATGCCCTTCTCGGTGCCGCGCTGGGTGATGCCACCGGCCGAGGCAAGGGCCTGCATCAGGGTCATGTCACGTTCGAGGCGCATGGCACCAGGGCGCTGCACTTCACCGTAGAAGTAAATGGTCGGTGCGCGGTCGACGTAGATGATGTCGTCGTTCTCGAGCACGATGTCTTCGGCCGAGTTGTCACCCTGGAAGATCGAGGGAAAGTCGATTTCCTTGCGGAAGGACTTGCCATTGCGCGCGCCCATGACCACCACGGTGTCGGAGGCCGCACCGATGGCCAGACCACCGGCCTGGGCGATGATCTCGCTCAGCTTGATGTTGGCCTGATCCAGGGGGTAGCGGCCGGGCTTGCCCACCAGGCCCAGCAGAGACACCTGGCTGCCACGCACCGACAGAACCAGGATGGACACCTGAGGTTGCTTGAGGAAATTGCCTTCCTTCAGGGCATCGGCAATCTTCTTTTCAGCCTGGTTGACGGTCAGGCCAGCGACCTTGACCATGCCCAGCAGCGGGTAGGAAAAACCACCGCCTTCGAGGATGCGGGTTTCCAGCGACAGGTCAGGGTTCTGATACACCTGCACTTTGATCACATCGCCCGAGCCCAGCACGTATTCGTTCTGGGGTGCAGCGTGGGCCAGACCGGCCATGAACATCCACAGGGCGAGCAGCGCCTGGGCCAACGAACGCATCCATTTCATCTCGACTGATCCTCTAATTTGAACCGTGGGAGGCAGTTCGGGCAGGGTTGCCCGAGCGCCATGGGGGTCTGATCCGACTGTACCACCGAGGTTCCATGCCCTCTGTGACACCCCCCTCACTGGCGGGCGCCGTGGTGCGTGATGGACATCAGGTTTTCCCTGCCCAGAAACTCCGGCACCTGGCCTGCATGCAAGGGGCGGGCCATGAGGTAGCCCTGGATGTCGTCGCAGCCCAGGGCGCGCAGCAATTCCAGCTGCTCGACGGTTTCCACGCATTCGGCCGTAGTGGTCAGGCGCAGGGCCTTGGCCAGGCTGATGATGGCGGTGACCACGGCCTGGGCATCCATGTCGGAGGCCAGGTGGCGCACGAACATGCCGTCGATCTTGAGCTTGTCCATGCTGAATCGGCGCAGGTAGGCCAGAGAGGAGTAGCCGGTGCCGAAGTCGTCCAGGGCCACGCGCACACCGCGCTCGCGCAGGGCCATCAGGGTGGCCTGGGCGCCGTCGTGGTCGTCGATCAGGGCGCTTTCGGTGATTTCCAGCTCCAGGCGGCTGGCGGGCAGGCCGGAATCGGCCAGGGCCTGCTCGACCAGATCCACCACCGAGGTGCTGCGGAACTGCACGGCCGAGAGGTTCACCGCCACCTTCAGGTGCGCGGGCCAGTGGGTGGCTTCCATGCACGACTGGCGCAGCACCCAGGTGCCCAGGGGCACGATCTGGCCGGTTTCTTCGGCCACGGGGATGAAATCGCCCGGGCTGATGAGGCCACGCTCGGCATGCTGCCAGCGCACCAGGGCCTCGAAGCCCGACACCTGCCCCGTGCGCACGTTCACCTGGGGCTGGTACAGCACCTCGAACTGTTCCTTGGCCAGGGCCACGCCCAGTTCCTGCTGCAGGCGCACGCGGGTGTTGGCGCTTTCTTCCAGCACGGGGTCGAAGAAGCGGCTGGTGTTGCGTCCGGCCGCCTTGGCGGCGTACAGGGCCAGGTCGGCGCGCTTGAGCAGGTGGTCGGGATCGCGCCCGTCGCGCGGGAAGCAGGCGATGCCCACGCTGGTCTTGGCCGACACCTGCACCTCATCGAGCTGGAAGGGCTCGGAGATGACCGTGAGAATCTTGCGGGCCAGTTCGTCCACCCAGAGGTCGTCCCCGCCCTTGGGAACCAGCAGCGCAAATTCATCGCCGCCCAGGCGGGCCAGCACCGCCCCTGTCGGCCCCAGGGTCTTCAGGCGTGCACCCACGTGGCGCAGCAGCTTGTCGCCAATGGCATGGCCCAAGGAGTCGTTGATGGTCTTGAAGTTGTCCAGGTCGATGAACAGCAGCGCGTATTCGCGGGCCTCTTCGCGGGCGCGAAGCAGAGCATCCTGAAGTTCGCGGCCAAAGCAGTAGCGGTTGGCCAGGCCGGTGAGTGAATCGACATTGGCCAGTCGGGCCAGCTCCTCCCGGGCGCGGTGCGCCAGGGTGATGTCCGAGCCCACGCCGCGCCAGCCGACGTGCTGACCCTGTTCGTCGTGAAGCGGCTTGGCCGTGAGCGAACACCAGCGCACTTCGTGCCCGACCTGCAGGGGCAGCTCCAGCTCCTTGAACGAGACCGGGCGGCGCAGGCAGCGGGCCAGCAGCTCATGTGCCTCAGCCGCTTCCGCGGGTTGGGCCGGCATGCGCTGCCGCAGGAAATCAACAAATGGCACGCGCTGCAGTTCGCGGTCGGTGGTTTGCAATGACTGGGCCAGGCGGCTGGACACGTGGCGCAAGCGGCCATCGGCCGTCACCTCCCACAGCCAGTCGCTGGCGTGCTCTTCGAAATCCTTGAGCAGCAGGTCGACCAGCTGCGCCTGGCGCTCGGCTTCGGCGTCGGCGCGCACCCGGCTCATGAACACCCGGGCACTGCTGATGACCATGGCCAGCATGGTGGCCGCGTAGATGAAAAGCACCGCCCAGATCGCGAAATACGACGCGTAATCGGAGCGCCACAGGCCCAGGCCAGCCGCCACGGCAATCATCAGCACATAGGTGGCCGCCGCCTCGACGTGCGGGCTGAGGATGAAGCCCCCGGCGCACAGCATGCCCACCACCACGGTGGCAATCAGCATCTGCGACGGGTGATCGGCCAGCTGAAACAGGCTGACCGGCATGGCCGACCAGGCCACGGCGTACAGGCACACCTGGGCCGTGAGCACGTTCAGCGCCTTGCGTGAGGCCCAGGGCCGGGCCCCACCGCGCAGCATGCCCTTCCAGATGGTGCTGCCCAGCGACAGCCCACCGATCACGAAGATGCCCCAGGCCACCAGCCAGTAGGGCTGGATGCGCTCCCAGAACAGGGCGATGATGGCCACGCAATTGACCGCATTGCCCAGCAGCACCAGCGGCAACAGGCGCAGCACCGACTGGATCTGCCGGGCGCGGAAGTACCGGGCCTGTGGGCCGTCGAAGGCTTCGCTGGTGTGCACCAGGTCGAAAGCCGCCTTCAGACGCTCCAGCCAGCTGGTGGGGGTGGGGGCGACGCTCAGGTCGCGCGGCGTAGAGGACAATGGCATGTGCCCACAGATTCTGTCATGGGGTGCTTATCGGCACCGCGGGGGGGACCCTTGAAGCGGGGGTAACCCTGGGGACTTCGGTCACGAACCGAATCCTGACCCTCCCCTCATGCACCCGGGCCCTCCCGTGAAACCCTTGCTTTCTGCCCTGGGGCAGCGACAGCGC
>JBEGRT010000197.1:0-2795 GCA_041180305.1 Pseudomonadota bacterium | reverse complement strand
CGTGACCCTGATCACCGCCGTGCTGTTCGGACTGATCGCTGGTGTGTGGCACTGGCTGGGCCCGATCAATGGCAAGTTCGGGCTGCTGGGCGCCTACCGGACGTTCGTGGAAGAAATCAATCAGCACGGGGGCTGGGAGATCATCGGCGCCGGCATTGTCACGGGCCTGGTGCTGGCGCCTGGCGCGAGACGTTACTGGCTGCGCCGTTTGCGAGAACTGAGCACCATGCGGCAGGTGGGCACCCTGGCATGCTCGGGCTTGCTGGTCTTGCTGATTCCCCACCCAGACCGACTCTCCGGTGTCGTGGTCATGTGGCTGTTTTTCGGGCTCTGGTTCGCCCTCAACCCGCTGACCAAGGTGCTGCAGCAACTGGCTGCGGCAATTGCAGGCTATGGTCTCATCAGCTATGCCTTCACCATCCTCAAGGCCAGCATCTTCCTGCGGGGGGTGTCCTGGGACCCCGAACTGATGGCCATGGACGAGTGGCTGTTCGGCCAGATGGCGCACCGATGGGTGCAGGACTGGGCAGGCCAGGACCGTGCATTTTTTCAGGCCGCCGAGACCATCTACCTGAATCTTTTTTCGTTCATGCTGGCCAACGCCGTGCTGTGTGCGGTGATGTCAGGCAGAGAAGGTGTGGCCGCTTACGGGCGAGCCCTGGTGATGGTGTACGTCGTGGGCATCGTGGGCTATGCCTTGTTCCCCGCCTGGGGGCCATTCATCAGCGATGCTGCGCGCATGGCGCAAAGCCCCTGGAGCGAAGGAAGCTGGCGGATTGTCGGCATTCAGTCGGTGATCAAGGGCAACACGCAGGCGGTGCTGAACCACCACCTGGATTTCGGCCGGATCCCGCCCTATGCATTCGTTGCGGCCATGCCCTCGCTGCACATGGCCATTCCCTCGCTGGGCCTGTTTCTGTTCCGCGGGCGGCCTGGCTTCCAGTTGATCACACTGGTGTTCTGCTTGCTGACCGTGTACTCGACACTGCTCACCGGGATGCACTATGGGGTGGATTTGCTGGCCGGCATTTTTATTGCATGGATTGCATGCCTGGGCATTGCCGTGCCACGCATCGAAATGACCAGGGAGTGAGGCCGATGCGCCCGGTGCCGAACCTGCCGCCGGACCTGGCCTCGAACTGAGCCAGCGCAGGACACACACATGACATCCAGGGCAACCCAGCGGCCAGATGCCGCAGAGCTGATCTTCTATGGGGCGGTGGCCGTGCTGCTGTCGGCCCTGTTCTTGTGGCCTTTGTGGGCCTTCGAGCACATGGGGCAACCCGACTACCCCAACCACCTGGCCCGGCTGTCGGTGCTGCTGAACCAGGCCCACCCCGCCTGGCACGACTACCTGGCCGTGACGGACCTCAAGTTCCCGAACATGGCGGTGGATGCTGTGCCTCTGTTTTTCGCCCATGTGCTGGGTGTGGGGCCAGCCACCGCCCTGAAGTGCACGGCCACCGTGGCGGTGCTGGGCCTGGCTTGGGGCACCTTGGCCTTGGCCTGCGCCTGGCAGGGGCGCCTGAACTGGTTGGCGCTGCTGGCCTTTCCGATGGCCTACAACCGGTACTTCGCGTGGGGCTTTCTGGGATACGCCCTGGCCATGGCACTGGCGATGTGGATGGTGGCCGCGTGGGTGCGCCTGCGAGACATGCCGCTGGATGGACGCCTGGGCCCCTGGCTGTGGCGCCTGGCATTTCTGGTCGGGCAAGTGGCGTTGATGTTGTCCCACCTGGCCGGGTTCGGGCTGCTGTGGGTGGCCATTGCCGGGGTGGAGCTGGCCCGCCTGTGGCAGGCGAAACGGCTGGATGCCGCCACACGCCGGCAATGGGCCTTGCTGATCGGCATGCTGGCGCTGGCCTTCGGGGCTTACCTGCTGCTGGACCGGTGCCCAGGCCTGCCGACCCACGAACAGGGCTGGACGCTGAGATCGAAACTGGCGGGCATTCGCTCACCGTTCTACATGTACGAGGCGATGCCCGCCATGGCGGTGGCCGCACTGTTTGCCGCAGGGGTGATGGTGTCGGTGAAGCAGCGCCTGCAAGGGGGGGGCTCATGGAGCGCACTTGCCATGGCATGGATGCCAGCCCTTTGCGTGCTGGCAGTTGCCCTGGTGCTGCCCTTCGACCTGATGGGCAGCTATTTCCTGGATCAACGCCTCATGCCCTTTGCGGCACTGCTGGTGCTGGCCGGCTGCCCATGGATGCCACAACCCCGAGCACTCGTGGCATTCGTCGTGGGCCTGTTCCTGGCCTGCGGGCTGAAGGTGGAGGAAATTCATCGGCACTGGTCAGCCGCCAACGACACCATGGCCGAGGCGCGGCAGGCTCTTCGGGCGCTGCCAGAGCGCGCCCGCGTCGTGACCATCGTGGCGTCTCGGCTCGGGGGGCTGGAGTCTCCGTCGCTGCGGCATGCCGCGCTGTTCGGACTGATCGACCGCGGCCATGTGGTGCCCAACCTGTTTGCCTACCCCTACGACAACTTTTCGGTGCGCTACCAGGCCCAGGCCCGCATTGACGGGGCCTTCATGCACTACAACGACCTGGTCGGCCCGCCGCCTGCTGACCTGTGGCCGCAGGTGTGCGGCCAGTACGATCACGTCCTTCTGACCCGAGAACCCGACATCCTGAACTTGCCAGCCTGCGTGGAAGTGATGCACAAGCATGCGCATTTCTGGCTGCTGAAGGTCAGGCACACCCCTGCTTCAAGCCCATGAACCGCGCCCTGACCTGGCTGCTGCTGCAACCCATCTTCCTGCTGTTTGCCCTGCGCAAGATCACGGCCCCCTCGTT
>JBEGRT010000196.1:0-7351 GCA_041180305.1 Pseudomonadota bacterium | reverse complement strand
CCGATGCCTTCTGTGCCTCGCGGCTGGCCGGCCTGGGGCATCGCAACGTGGGCAGCCTGCCCACAGGCCTGGACGTGCAGGCCATCATCGAGCGCGCGGCACCGCTCAGGTGAGCAGCCGGTTGTACTCTTCCTTGACCACCGCGTAGCACTCGCAGCTGCGCTTTTCCAGCCCGGCCCGGTCGAGGATGGTGATGCGCCCGCGCTGATAGCGGATCAGCCCCTGCTGCTGCAGGCGCCCGGCCGCTTCGGTCACGCCCTCGCGCCGCACCCCCAGCATGTTGGCGATCAGTTCCTGGGTCATGACCAGTTCCGGGCCGTCGATGCGGTCCAGGCTGAGCAGCAGCCAGCGGCACAGCTGCTGTTCCAGCGAGTGGTGGCGGTTGCACACGGCGGTCTGGGCCATCTGGGTGATCAGGGCCTGCGTGTAGCGAAGCAGCAGGTGCAGGATGGGTTCCGAATGAGTGAATTCCTGCATGAGCAGATCGGAGCGCATGCGAAAGCCCATGCCCGAGCTCTGCACCACGGCGCGGCTGGGCGTGGTGTCTCCGCCCAGGAACAGAGAGATGCCGACCAGCCCCTCGCGGCCCACCACGGCGATTTCGGTGGACGCCCCGTTTTCGAGCACATACAGCAGGCTCACGATGGCGGTGGTGGGGAAATAGACATGCCCCAGTTTGCAGCCCGATTCATACAGCACATGCCCCAGCGGCAGATTCACCGGCTCCAGCATGGTGGACCACCTCAACCACGCCGATTCGTCAAGCGCATGAATCAGGGAGTTGGTGCGTGCAGTGGATCCTGCACACCATTGATCCCGTTCTTGCACACAGGTTTCAGGGGGTTTGTGCGCTGCCGCACAGACGCTTTGGAAAACGTGGGCTCTTTGCTTCATTGAAATTCCATTGGATTCGCGAAAAATGGGTGTATGAGCCAGCTTGACAAACCCATCTCGCCTTCGTGGAACTGTATTTTGAATGCCGACTTTTGTTGTAACTGTGTGTGCTGCTGGGTCTTTTGTCGTCGAAAGATCCTTGGCGGTCATCACGGCTTGTGAACCATTCTGATATTCGACCCATTGACGCTTGTCATTCGTGCAAATATCAAATTACACGACTGAATGACATTTGTCTTTGGTGGCTTGTTTGGGGCCATTTATCTTCCACTTTGTCGGTTGCATCATTTTATTTGTCTGGTGGCCGACAAATTTCCTTTTCACCAATTTCTGGAGGATATATGGCGAATCAACAATTGCGTGCGTGCGTGAAGTCTGTGGTGATGGCCTGTGCGGTGGCTTCGGCCCTGGGCATGGTCAGCGGGCAGGCCCGGGCCGTGTCGCTGGGCGAACTCATCAGCACCCAGGGTTCGATCACGATCGGCGACAAGCAGTTCAGTAACTTCCGTTACACGGCCAACGGCTTCACCAACGACCTGACGGGCTCGGTCTGGGGCAACACCGAGGCCGATTACCTGGCGCAGGCTCGGTTGGTGACCGTCACGGGTGACATCCAGGATGGCAACTACGGGCTGGACTTCATGTCCAACTGGCATGCTGAAAACGGCGTCGAGGCCAGCTTCGGCATCGACTATGCCGTCACGGTGCTGGATCCGAACAAGTACCTCTCGGACTTTCACCTTGATGGTTCGCCCAGCGGCACCGGCAATGGCCACGTGAACGTGCTGGAAACCGTGTCGGATTCGGTGGGCCACTCACTCATCCCGACCACGCCACCGGGCTCGCTGAACATCTACTTCCACAGCCCGAACGAGTTGCAGCAGAACGACTTCTCGTTGACCAATGCAGGCGTCATGCCGAAGTCGGCCTTCATCGAGACCGATGTGACGTTCAGTGCACCGCTCAACAGCACCGCCAGCCTGGGGCACATGCAGCAGTCGTTCTCGCAGGCCGTGCCGGAGCCTTCGACCTTCGTGCTGGCCCTGTGTGGCGGCATCGGTGCGCTGTGGATGAGCCGCCGTCGTCAGCAAGCTCAAGAAGACTCGATGGCCTGATGAGATGACACTCAGGGGCCGATGGACGCCATGGGCCCCTGCACAAGAACGACCCCCGTCAGGGGCGGTACAGGGAGGGGACCGGGCCAGCTCACAGGCCCATCTCGGAGCCTGCCGAGATGGCCGACAGGCTGGCCTGGTCCACCGAGAGGATGCCTGCTCGCTCATGCAGGATGCCCTCGCGCTTGAAGGCCGCACAGGTCCGGCTCACCGTTTCAGGTGTCAGCCCCAACAGGGACGCCATGTCTTCGCGTGGCATGACCTGGCTCAGTTGGTGGGCCTGTTGCCTGGTCAGGTGGATCAGCAGCCGAGCGACCCGCTGCCGTGCAGGCCCTGTTGACAACTGCGCGATCACGAAATCGGCCTCATCCAGCGACTGTTGCCATTGTGCGATCAGCGACTGACGCAACTGGCTGTCGTGCTGGGCCGCTTCCCACACCCTGTGAACCGGTGTTCGACAGGCGCGCGACTGGCTCAAGGTGGTCGCGGTGTAGCGATTGACCTGACCCGACAGCAATTCCAGCCCCAACAGATCGCCAGGCTTGAGCACACGCACGGTGCGCATCTGCCCGTCAGGCAGGCCTTGTTCAAGTTTCACCAGTCCTTCGCACAGCGAGTACACATTGGTGCCCGCATGGCCCTGCCGTGCCATCACGGCACCCGCAGGGAAGTGCACGGTCTGTCCAGGACCATGGCGCGTGATGTCGACACCGTGGCGTAATGTGTTGCAGGCACCCATTCGACACGAAGCGCAGGTCAGCGTCGTGGGCAAGGGTGAGGGGCAGGCGGCGGGCAGCGGATGGGCAGACATGGGCGACGTCACCTTTCTGTGTTCGTGTGAGGTTGACCGCAGCACATCGACAGCACGAACCGGCCTGACAGGCCGTGCGGACTGAGCCGTGCTCGGTAGCCGGGAAGGCATGGGCTGGTTGCTGTGCCCAGACGGAATCTGCCGATGCGGTGATGTCCGTCCTGCTGATCCACGCGGATTGGGGCCGACACCCCCTGACGGCTTGCGCCAGCGCCATACAGGCCCTCATTGCAGGCGGCTGGAGGGTGGTCGTGGGCGGGTGTCATGCCGAGCTCCACGCGCGACGCACACGACGCGTGCCCAGCAGGGACTGGGCCATGCGCCGACCAGCCGGTGTCAGTTCGGTGCTGCCTTCCCGATGCACGATCCAGCCCAGTGCGAGGTAGTCGGGCAGGAAGCCAGGCGGCATGTGCTGCAGGCCTTGTCGGGTCTCGATCAGTCGGACGAAGTGCAGAAAGCTGCGTTCGAGCAGTTCGCGTCGGCTGTGATGACGCCAGCCGATGTCCGGCGTCGATGTGTCTGGTGTGCTCATGCGCACCTCCCTGGTGTGTGTGGTGTGTGGTGTCTGGTGGTCCATCAGGATGGCCCACCACATGCACAGCACCTTGCCACCGGACGCCTGCCTCGTCTGTGCGTTGATGCACAGACATCAAACAGCCGGGCGCACACCATCGCCCATGAACACTCAGGGAGAAGACCCATGATCGAACGCATGATGATGACGACCACACCCGTCACCACCTTCCATGGCAGCAAACCGCTGGCCTTGTCCACTGGCTTTTTTTTCCAGAACGCCGAACGGCTGTACCTGATCACCAACCAGCACACCCTGCACAAGAAGGTGAACGACCATCGGCCCGACCGGCTGGAGTTCGGGGTGCATGTGCAATCGGGCCATGGCCTGCGCACGGCCACGGTGTCCGTCTTGCTGGTGGCCGACGATGGGCGTTGCTGGCGCAGTGGTTATGACCGCCACGGAGAGATCGACATCGCGGCCATCGAGCTGGAACCTTCTCAGATGCCGCCAGGCGTGCGCATGAACTGCTTCACGCCCGAGGACATTGCCGAGGCACCGGCCAAGGTGGGCGCAGGTGATCCGGTCCTGATTGTGCATTTCCCCGCGGGCCATCAGGATGAGGCTACCGCCTTGCCCGTGGTGCGCCATGCGGTGGTGGCCACCTCCATGGAGGGGCGCTTCAGGGGCCAGAGCTACTTCCTGACCGACACGCGCGCCCACAGCGGATCCAGTGGTGCCCCTGTGGTGGTGCGGCGTTCGTGGGACACCGCGGCCGCTGCGAATTCCGGGGGCTGGATGCTGCTGGGGGTGCACTCATCGACCTTCGACCTGGTGGAGCCGCACGAGCCTCATCACATGGCCTCTCAGGACATGAGCTGCAACTGGTATGCGGACATCCTGCCTTTGCTGACCACGGGCGAGATGCTCTGAGCGAAATCCGCACTGGCGAGACCCTGGACAAAAGGAGGTGCCGGTCACAGCGCCTCCCGGGGTGTGCATTTGTGCCGCCCCGGGTGCTTGCCGCAATGGGGCGAAATGCCTATCGTGACTCGGACGCAGACGGCCGTTCTCTTGGGCTGTCGCTTCACCGAGGAGCCTCCCATGGCTGTTCCTGCTGTCAACCATCCTTGCTGGATCCACTTGGCCGAAGGGGCCCTGAAGCACCTGCGGTCCAACCACCTGGGCACCCAGCTCATGACCAAGCGGCTGGAGCGATCCAGTGCGCCCGTGCACGAGAAAGCCGCACAGATCCGCGCCTTCTTCGAGCGCTGGGAAATGGTCCTGCCCGACGAAGTTTCCCAGCTCACCTCCTTGTGAAGGGCCTGTCATGAACCAGCTGATGTCCGTGGCCGAGGTTTCGGCACTGATCCGCCAGGGCCGCTGCCTGAGTCTGGCGGCACCCGAGGCCGTGTTGTCCAGCCTGCCGGCAGGATCGTGGATCGGTGGCACCACCCCCTACTTCATGACGCCCGATGGCGTGTGCACCCGTGGCGACGGGCAGGTCTTCGTGACCGACCTCAGTGCGCTGGGCGATGTGCGCATCGCATCATTTGCCGACCATCAGGTGCAGGACATTGTCGAACACGCACCGGCCAATGGGTTCGCACTCACGGTGGTGCCCGCGGGCAGCACCATGCTGCAGCGCTTCGCGGCCGAATCCACCTTGCACCCCGATGCCTTCATGAAGCCCACCATGGGCTGGATCGCAGGGGTCCACCTGCAGGATCTCGGGCGTGTCCAGCCCAAGACCTTTGACGGACGCGGCCCCACCGCCTATGCCAACAAGGCGGTGGTGGCCTATGTGAGCCTGCCGCCAGGCAAGCTGGCGTCCGTCGAAATCGTCAACATCTTCGAGCCCGACGGGGCAGACCTGCTGCACTTTGACGAGACCAGCTTCAGCCCCTCCCACTGCCGCGTCAATGGCGAACGGGTCGCTTTCTACGATTACGTGCTGTCCAAGGGGGCCGACATCATGCGCAGCCCCCTGGTGGGCGACTTTGCCGGTGCCCACATCAATGCATCGTTCCAGATGATCGACACCGAGGCCCGGGCGGTGCGCCTGTACGCACCGGTTTTCGAGGGCGTGGATTACCACGTGGCCCGCCCCATTCCGGATTACGTCCAGGCCTTGCGTGCGCGGCTGAAGGGGCTGGACATGCACAACGCCTTCCTGGGCTGCAACTGCATCCTCAACTACCTGTACGGCGAGCTGGAGGGGCAGCAGATCGGCGGGCTGGTCGGGCCCATCACCTTCGGTGAAATCGGCTACCAGCTGCTCAACCAGACCGTGGTGGTGATGCGGGTGCACTGATCCGCGGCGCCCTCACAGGGGGTGCGTCACCACTCGGAAATCCGGGTCCTCAGCATAGGCCTTGACGGCAAAGCCCAGGCTGCGCATCAGGCGCAGCATGCCGTCGTTGTTGGTCAGCACCAGGCCCACGATTTCGCTCAGGCCGCGTTCTCGCGCCACGGCCATGATGCTCTCCATCAGGCGCGAGCCCAGGCCCTGACCGCTGAAGGCGTCCGACACCACCAGCGAGAACTCGCAGCTGGTCTGGTCGGGGTTGGTGATGTAGCGCGACACCCCGATGATGCGCTCGCGATCGACCCACTCGCCGCCTTCGGTTTCCACCCGCTCCTTGTACACGGCCACCAGGGCCATTTCGCGGTCGTAGTCGATCAGCGTGAGCTTGGCCAGCATCGAGGCCGGCAGCTCGCTCATGTTCGACACGAAGCGGAAGTAGCGGCTTTCCGGGCTCAGGCTCTGCACCAGCTCCTGCAGCATCTGGGCGTCTTCCGTGTGGATCGGGCGGATCGTGTATTCGCCGCCCCCACGCAGGGGCCAGACCTGCTCCAGCCGTGCCGGGTAGGGCAGGATGGGCAGGTGGCTGTAGGCGCCCGATCGCCCGCCCACAGCCTGCGGGCCGGTGTCCACCACGATGCGGGCATCGACCGCCACGGCGCCCTGTTCGTCGATGATGATGGGGTTGATGTCGAGCTCGCGCAGTTGCGGCAGCTCGCACACCATTTCCGACACGCGCAGCAGCACGCGTTCAAGTGCCGCCAGGTCGGCCGCCTGCAGGCCCCGCCACTCGGCCAGGGTGCTGGCCACGCGCGTGCGCTCGATCAGGCGGTGCGCCAGGTACTGGTTCAGCGGCGGCAGCTCCATGGCGCGGTCGTCGATCAGCTCGATCATGGTGCCGCCCGCGCCGAAGGTGACCACCGGGCCGAACACCTCGTCGGTGACCACGCCGATGCAGATCTCGCGGCCCGAGCGGGTGCGCGCCATCTGCTGCACCGTCACGCCCTGGATGCGGGCATCGGGGCGCAGGCGCTTCACGCGTTCGATGAGCGCGTGGTACGCATCGCGCACCGCCGCACCGTTGCCGATGTCCAGCACCACGCCCTGCACATCTGATTTGTGCGTGATGTCGGGCGAGTCGATCTTGAGCGCCACCGGGAAGCCCAGCTGCGTGGCGATCATCATGGCCTCGTGCGCGCTGCGCGCCACGATGGTCTCGGTGATCGGGATGTGGAAGGCCGACAGCAGGGTCTTGGACTCCATCTCGGTCAGCGTCTTGCGGCGTTCGGCCAGCACACCCTCGATGACCAGGCGTGCGCCCTCGATGTCGGGTTCGGCCAGCGCCGACAGCGGCGGCGGCGTCTGCTGCAGCAGGGCCTGGTTCTGGTAGAAGGTGCTGAGGTTGCCAAAGGCACCCACGGCCGATTCGGGCGTGCGGAACGTGGGCATGTTGGCGTCATTGAGCAGTCGCCGCGCGGCGCCCACCGATTCGTCACCCATCCAGCAGGTCAGCAGGGGTTTGGACAGGCTGGCCTTGCAGTCGGCCACGGCCTGTGCACAGCCGTCGGCGTCGGCCCCGGGCTTGGGCGAATGGATCACCAGCAGGCCGTCGATGGCCGGGTCGCGGTTGGCAGCCTCGATGGCGGCGCGGTACTGGGCGGGGCTGGCGTCTTCCGACAGGTCGATCAGCTCGCTGAGTGAGGCCAGGGGGG
>JBEGRT010000195.1:0-8287 GCA_041180305.1 Pseudomonadota bacterium | reverse complement strand
TTCATCTCCGCGGCGGGCAGGGTCTTGGCCAGGCCCACCAGGTTGCGCGGCTTCTTGATGTCGGCGGTCTTGTAGGCAGCGGCCAGCCACTGGGCCTCTTCGGCCGGGGCCACCTCGGTGTCGTCCACAGCCTGGCCGGTGGCCTTGGCTTTGGCGGCCCGCATCAGCTGGCGCACGTGCTCGTCGCGCAGGCCCTCGGTGTCGCTGTCGGCGTCGGCCCAGCCTGTGGCATCGAGCTTGAGGCCGCCCTTGTCGGCCAGCTTGGCGCCCAGGGCATCGAGCCGTTTGCGGGCGGCTTCATCCAGCACGGCCGAGCCGGGGGCGAAGGCGACGAAGCTCATCTCTTCGCCACCACCGCCCATCAGCAATGAAAACGGCGCCGTCAGGGCCTTGGTGATCAGGTTGACCACCACCTTCCACAAGATGCCACCGACCGAGAACTGCGGGTCATTGATCGAGCCCGAAATCGGCAGGTTGATGTCGATCTCGCCGCGGCTGTTCTTGAGCAGGGCCACGGCCAGTTGCACGGGCAGGTGGGTGGCGTCGGGGCTGTTGTTGCGCTCGCCGAAGGTGAGCTGGTCCAGGAAGATGCGGTTCTCGGCGGCCAGCTTGCCGCCGTCGACCTTGTAGCTCACGTCCATCGACAGGCTGCCCTTGTCGATGTTGTAGCCCGCGTAGCGTGCAGCGTAGGGGCTCAGGCGGGTCAGCTCGACGCCCTTGGCGCTGGCCTGGATGTCGGTGAACAGCGTGGGGCCCAGCGGGTGGATGCGGCCGCTGATCTTGAGCGGGGCGGCGTCGTCCACACTGCCGGCGATGTCGACCGTGGCGGGCTCGGGGTTTTGCGCAGCCACGGCCGAGATGGTGCCGCCAATGCGCGTGAGGTTGGCCGAGTAGTTGGGCTTGATGAACAGGTCGGTGAAGTCGATGCGGCCTTGTGCCAGGGTGATGCCTTGCCAGCGCAGGTCGACCACGGGCGCCGGGCGGGCCGGGGTGGATGCAGCCTGGGCGGTGGTCACGGCAGATGCCGCTGTGGCTGCCGTTGTGGTCGATGCTGCCGAGACGGCGGACGCTGCTGGGGCCCCAGGCGCTTGCGGGGTGGTCAGCGAGGTGGGTTCGGTCTGCGAGGCCTGCTTGACGATCTGTGAAAGGTTCAAGCTGCCGTTGGCGTTCACGATCACGCGGCCAAAGTAATCGGCCAGCTGGATCTGGCCCAGATCAGCGCGCAGTTGCGGGGCGTTCTGGCCATCGTCTTGCCAGTCGAACTGGGTGCGGCTCAGGGCCAGCTGGCGCCAGCTCAGCAAGGTGCCGTCGTTCACGGTGTCCAGCAGTTTGAGGTCGCGCAGGCCCACCATGCCCTGGTACCCGGCTTTCAGACTGGGGGGCTGTTGGGCCACAGACGTTGCGCCCATCTGCAGCGTCAGCAGCCCGTCGGCCTGGGCACGGCCACTGGCCAGCACCACGTTCAGGTGGGGCGCCAGCAGCGGCTGCAAGGGGCTGAGGTCCACCTGCCGAATGTCCAGCTTCAGGCGGGCGTTCAGCGGCTGCGGGCGCACATCGCCCTGCACATTCAGGCTGCCCTGGCCCGGGGTGCGGGCCTGCAGGGCCACCTGCACGGCTTGCCGCAGGTCGGTCGAGGCATTGCGCACCTGCAGGCGGGTCTGTTGCAGGGCCAGTTTCAGATCGCCTTGCCGAATGCGGGTGTTGAAGCCTTCCAGCAGGGTGTCGGCCACGCGGGCTTGTGGGGGCGTGTTGCCGGCCAGGGGCACCCGGGCATCGATGCCCTGCAGGCTCAGGCGCTGGAAATCGATCTGCTCGGCCTGAAGGGGCAGGGGCGTGCGGCGGCTGTTGCGGGTGCGGGCTTGCCAGTCAACCAGTTGCACAGTGCCCTGCATCAGGGTCAGGGCCGCGGGGGTGTCAGGCCCCTGGGCGGCCCACTGCACCTGCAGCGGCCATTGGGCCGACACGGTGCCCTGTCTCAGCTCCACCGGCAAATCGAGCTCGGCCTGCATGGGCTTGAGCCAGGCGGGCACCGACACGTCTTTCAGCGAAAGGGTCAGCTCAGTGCGGGCCTGGGGCAGCTGCACGGTGCCCTGGGCTTGTACCTGGCCGCCCTGGTCGTCGTTCACGGCCAGCGACCAGGTGGCCGGTGCGGCCTTGGCCTGGTTGCTCAGGCCCTTGACCTGAGCCTTCAGATCGCTCAAGCGGGGCCAGGGCAGGGCGGCGGTCTGCACATCCACCGCCGAGGCCTGCACCGACACCTGGCCCACCTGCCATTGCCAGGCGGGGGCGGCTTCGCCCGTTTTACTGGCGGGTGGGGTGGCTGGGGTGGATGCGCTGGCGCGGGGCTGGCTGGTGGCTGGGCGCACCGTCAGTGTCAGGCCTTGCAGCTGCACGGCGCCCACCAGGGCCTGTTGCCGCAGCGGTTGGGTGTCCAGGCCTTGCACTTTCAGGCTTTGCCAGCCCAGGGTGGTCTGCCCCAGGCCGGGCAGCTGGCGGGCGCTCAGGCCCAGCCTCTCCAGGCTGGCCTGGCCGGTCAGGCGCACCACCGGGGCGGCCTTGGCGGGCTGTTCAAAGTGCAGGGTGAGCTGGGTGCTGAGCAGGCCGCCTTGCGGGCTCACGCCCCAGGCGGCGGGCAGAAAGGGTTGTGCGGCCCGCAGCCAGTGGGCCACGTCCACCTGTTGCCAGTTCAGGGTCAGGGTGGAGCGCCGGCCGTCCTGGAACGGCAGGGTCTGCCCCGTCAGGTTCAGGGCGCTGCCATCGATCCGGGCTTTGAGCAGGGGCTCGACCTGGGTGTCGATGAACACCGGCAGGTTCGACAGGAAGGGAATGCCCAGTTCCAGTTGATCCACGGTATGACGCTGGGCCAGCACCTGGTCGTCGAACACGAAGCGGCCGCCCTTCACGGCGATGTTGGCCACGGCAAAACGCGCAGGCTCGCCGGTGTCGGGGCTGGCGGGGCGGGCGCGCAGGCGTTCCAGCGCCGGGGTGATGTTGAAGGTGGTCTCGCCGGTGCGCACCAGGGTCACTTGCGGCTGGTCGAGCTGCACTTCTGCGATCACTGGGGCCATGCGCCAGATGGATTCCAGCGAGGGGCGCACCCGGGCGTGTGCCACGGCCAGCCAGGGTGCTTTCGCCGGTCCGACCGCCAGGCCATCGATCTCGAGGGCCAGGCTCCAGGGAGACAGGCGCACGGCCTGGGCCTGAACGGGCACACCCAGTGCAGCCTGACCCTGGGTGGCGATCTGCGACTGGATCAGGCGTGGCAGGCCCACGCCCACACCCAGCCCCCAGGCGGCCACCACGCCCGCGCTGATCGCGAGAGGGCGTTTCCAGCGGGCGGCGCCTGCGGCTGGAGAGGCCGCCGATGCGGAATTTGCTGTGGTGGGGGTGGGCGAGTCGGTCATGGGATACGGCGGCGGCTGGGTGGGGCCTCGAAAGGCGCACCCTCGATTGTCTGTCAGCCAGGGCGGTGCAGATGCGATGCCAGGCCCTGAACCGGGCGTTCCCCACAAGGGGGACTCGGTCATGCGCCTGTGAAACAATCCACGCACGGCCCGAGGTGCGGGCCCCAAGGAATGTTGGATGAGCTTGAACTCCCGGGCCGCGATGCAGGCTTCGAAGATGCTGGTGACTGCTGTGGGTGCGCTGGGCCTTGCCACGGCCGCATGGGCCGACCCGGTGCAATCTTTGCGCAGCTTCGTGAAAGACGTGAAAAGCGCGCAGGCCAGCTTCACGCAGACGGTCACTTCGCCCGATGGCAAGAAGGCGCGCAAGTCGGCTGGCACCCTGGAGTTCGAGCGCCCGAACCGGTTCCGCTTTGCTTACACGCAGCCCATTGAACAACTCATTGTGGGCGACGGGCAAAAGGTGTGGCTCTATGACGCCGACCTGAATCAGGTCACGGTGCGTGGCATGAGCCAGGCGGTGGGGGCATCGCCTGCGGCCTTGCTGGCGGGCGGCAATCTGGACAAGGACTTCACCCTGAAGGCCGCACCTGCTGCGGGGCAGATCGAATGGGTGGAGGCCCTGCCCAAAGCCAAGGACGGGCAGTTTCAATCGGTGAAGGTGGGCTTCACGAACGGGCAACTGGTGGCCCTGGAACTGCTGGACAGTTTCGGGCAGAAGTCGCGGTTGGACTTCCAGAAGGTCGACACGAAGGTGACGCTGTCACCCTCGCGCTTCAGCTTCACCCCGCCGCCGGGCGCTGACGTTTTGCAGCAGCCCTGACCGGCTCTGAAGCCCGATGAAAAAAGGCCCCGAGGGGCCTTTTTGCTGATCAGCCTTCGCGCTTGCCGAAGCCGGGGCGCTTGCCGCCAAAGCTGGGCTTGCCGCCGAACGAGGGCTTGCCGCCAAAGCCCGGCTTGCCACCGAACGAAGGCTTGCCGCCGAAGCCGCCCTTGCCGCCGTGGGGCTTGTCGCCACGGGGTTCGAAGCCACGCTTGTCTTCGAAGCCGCCGCGGTCGCCGAACTTCTTCTCGCCAAAAGGCTTGTCACCGAACTTGCGCTCGCCAAACGGCTTGTCGCCAAAGCGCTTTTCGCCGAAGGGCTTGTCACCGAAGCTGCGCTCGCGGTCGCCAAAGCTGCGCTCGCCAAACGGCTTGCCGCCAAACTTCTTCTCGCCAAAGGGCTTGTCACCAAAGCGCTTTTCACCGAACGGCTTGTCACCGAAGGGGCGATCACCGAACTTCTTCTCGCCAAACGGCTTGTCGCCGTAAGGACGGTCGCCACGGTCGGCGCGGCCTTCATGGCGGCGGTCCGGGCGGAATTCGCCACGGTTGTCAGGGCGGCGGTCGTCACGGAAAGCAGGGCGCTGCGATTCGCCAGCTTCGTCAGAGACCGGGCGGAAGCGGGCGTCGTCCTTGCGCGGGTCGAACGAGGGGCGCAGGTCAGCGCGCTCACCGCGGTCGGCGAAACGCTGCTCACGGCCACCACCGAAACCGCCACCGAAACCGCCACCGAAACCACCACGGCGGTCATCGCCACGGCCGCGCTGGCCGGGGGCGGGCTTGCCGCCGCGGGCAGGGCGCTCGGCCTGCATCTTCATCTTGGGCTCCAGGCCTTCGATCACCGATTCAGGGATGCGCTGCGTGGTGAAGCGTTCGATGCGGCGCACCATGGGCACGTCACGGCGCTCGGCCAGGGTCAGGGCCAGGCCCGAGCGACCGGCACGGCCGGTGCGGCCGATGCGGTGCACGTAGTCTTCGGCCTTCATGGGCATGCCGTAGTTGATCACGTGGGTGATGGTGGGCACGTCGATGCCGCGGGCGGCCACGTCGGTGGCCACCAGCACGCGCAACTGGCCGTAACGCATGGCTTGCAGCACGCGGTTGCGGCGGCCTTGCGGCATGCCGCCGTGCAGTGCGGCCACGGCGTGGCCCATGTCGGCCAGGCGAATGGCCAGCACGTCGGCGTCACGCTGGGTGCTGGTGAACACCACGGCCTGATCCACGGCGCGGTCGGCCAGGATGTGGTCCAGCAGGTCGTTCTTGTGGCTCAGCGAATCGGCCAGGTGCAGGCGCTGTTCGATGTTGTCGTGGCTGTCGGTGTGCGAAGCCACTTCGATCAGTTCGGCTTCGTGCGTCAGCTGTTCGGCCAGGCGGCCCACGTGGCCCGCGAAGGTGGCGCTGAACATCAGGGTCTGGCGGTTTTCCGGGGTGGCCGCGGCGATGGCTTCGATGTCATCGATGAAGCCCATGTCCAGCATGCGGTCGGCTTCGTCCAGCACCAGCACTTCCAGGTTGCTCAGCACGGCCGCGCCGGTGCCCAGGTGGTCCAGCAGGCGGCCAGGGGTGGCGATCAGCACATCCAGCGGGCCCTTCAGGGCCTTGAGCTGGTAGCCGTAGGGCACGCCGCCGACCACGGTGGCCACACGCAGACCTTGCAGGTGCTTGCCGTAGGTGTCAGCGGCCTTGGCCACTTGCATGGCCAGTTCGCGGGTGGGGGCCAGGACCAGCACGCGCGGGCCAGCCACCTTGCCCTTTTCGCGGCGCTTGTTGTTGTCGCCGCGGGCGGCCACGATGCGTTGCAGGGCCGGCAGCATGAAGGCCGCGGTCTTGCCCGAACCGGTGCTCGAGGCCACGCGCAGGTCGCGACCGGCCATGGCGGCGGGGATGGCGCGCACTTGCACGTCGGTGGGCTGGGTGTAGCCCGAATCCTGCAGGCCGCGCAGCAGCGAGGGGCTCAGGCCCAGCGCGGCAAAGGCGTTTGCATCAGCGGCTTCGGTGGTTTCTTCGCCGTCGACTTCAGCCTCAGCCTGCAGCGGCAGACCGGTTTCGTCGTCGAGTTCGACCAGCTGGCGGGCCAGGGCGTCGATCTTGGAAGCCGATTGTTCGGCATTGTTGAAATTCTTGGACATCAGGTGCTTTCAAGCCGATGCAGGGAACACGGTGCCCGCCCGCCACGGGTTCCATCCCGGCAGGCAAAGCCCGAGAGGCCGGTGCCGCATCAGCGTTGGCACAGGCCCAAGGTAGGTCGCTGGGTACGTGTCCGGACTGCGTGGCGGTGCGTCCATGGCAATGGACGTGCACCGGGGTCACGTTGAGTCGGTCGAAGCGACGGCATCGCCGCCAACCGGAACTCAAGTCACGTATGTGATGAAAGCCAGCACAGGGCTTGCCTGCGCGCCGTCATCCGGCTTGAAAGAGGTCAGAGTCGATGAACTTGGATTCGCCGGATCGAAAGCCGTTTGCAGTCAGCCGCCGATGCGCGAATTCGCAATTGTCGGGGTTTTCACGAGTTTTGTCCAATCCCGCGTTCAGGGCGGGGGTGTCGGGTGTGTGCTGAGACAATGTCGGCATGCAAGAAAGCCTGCTGCCCCAGGACGATAACCCCCTCTCCGCGCCCTCGGCCCCTTCACGCCGTGCGCCCTCGGCGCCCTTGGCCGAATTGCTGCGGCCTGCCACGCTGGATGACGTCGTCGGCCAGACCCACCTGCTGGGCGAAGGCAAGCCCCTGCGCCTGGCCTTCCAGAGCGGCAAACCCCATTCCATGATTTTCTGGGGGCCGCCGGGCGTGGGCAAGACCACGCTGTCGCGCCTGACCGCCCGCGCTTTCGGGTGCGAGTTCATCGCCTTGTCGGCCGTGTTCTCCGGGGTCAAGGACATCCGCGCCGCCATGGAGCAGGCGCAGGTGCTGCAGGCCCAGGGCAAGTCGACCATCCTGTTCGTCGATGAAATCCACCGTTTCAACAAGTCGCAGCAGGATGCCTTGCTGCCCCATGTCGAATCGGGCCTTTTCACCTTCATTGGCGCCACCACCGAAAACCCGTCGTTCGAGGTGAACTCGGCGCTGCTGTCGCGTGCGCAGGTCTATGTGCTGAAGTCGCTGAATGAGCTGGAGCTCAAGCAGTTGCTGCACCGGGCTCAAGCCCAGGCCTTGCCGCACTTGCAGTTTGACGACGCCGCGGCCGACACCCTGATTGGCCATGCCGACGGCGATGCCCGCCGCTTCCTGAACCTGCTCGAGCAATGCAGCACGGCGGCAGGCGCGGCGGGCATCACCCACATCACGGCCGAATTCGTGGCGCAGGCCACCAGCCTGAATGCCCGCCGCTTCGACAAGGGCGGCGACCATTTCTACGACCAGATCTCGGCGCTGCACAAATCGGTGCGCGGCTCCAACCCCGATGCGGCCCTGTACTGGCTGTGCCGCATGCTCGATGGTGGTGCCGATGCGAAGTACCTGTCGCGACGTATCGTGCGCATGGCCTGGGAAGACATTGGCCTGGCCGACCCGCGCGCCATGCAGATCGCCAACGATGCGGCCACCACCTTCGAGCGCCTGGGCAGCCCGGAGGGCGAGCTGGCACTGGCCCAGGCCGTGATCTACCTGGCCGTGGCCCCCAAGAGCAATGCGGGCTACAACGCCTACAACCAGGTGCGCGCCTTCGTGAAGCAGGACCGCAGCCGCGAGGTGCCGGTGCACCTGCGCAATGCGCCCACCAAGCTCATGAAGGAATTGGGGCATGGGCATGCTTACCGTTATGCCCACGACGAACCCCATGCCTATGCGGCAGGCGAGACCTACCTGCCCGATGGCCTGGGGGACCCCGGCTGGTACCAGCCCGTGCCCCGAGGCCTGGAGGTCAAGATTGCCGACAAGCTGGCGTTCCTGCGCCAGCTGGATGCGCAAGCCAAGGGCAACCCGGACACGGACGCAGACTGAACCTCAGGGCAGGGTGATGGTCACGTGGGCCACTTGCGGCGCCAGCTGCACCACGTTCTGGTAAGCCGCCAGGCTCTGTCGCGTGTTGGCATTGAGGTGCCAGCGCATGCCGGAGAAGGCCAGC
>JBEGRT010000194.1:0-2570 GCA_041180305.1 Pseudomonadota bacterium | reverse complement strand
CGCTGTTCGTGATCGGCTAAGGATTAGTCCATGCTCGACAAAGTCGTTATTGCCAACCGAGGGGAGATCGCGCTGCGCATCCTGCGCGCGTGCCATACCCTGGGCATCCGCACGGTGGCTGTGCATTCCACGGTCGACCGCAACCTCAAGCACGTGGCCATGGCCGACGAGTCGGTCTGCATCGGCCCGGCGCCCTCGTCGGAGAGCTACCTCAACATGGCGCAGATCATCGCCGCCGCCGAGGTCACCGACGCGCAGGCCATCCACCCCGGCTACGGCTTCCTGTCGGAAAACGCGGGCTTTGCCCAGGCCTGCGAAGACGCGGGCATTGCCTTCATTGGCCCGGCACCAGCCCACATGCAGGCCTTTGGCCTCAAGCACACGGCCCGCGAGCTGGCCGAGCGCTGCGAGGTGCCTTTGCTGCCGGGCAGTGGCCTGCTGGCCGATGCCGAGGTGGCCGTGCAGGAGGCCGCGCGCATTGGCTACCCCGTGATGCTCAAGAGCACAGCGGGCGGTGGCGGCATCGGCATGCGCCTGGTGCGCAGCGATGCCGAGTTGCGCGAGGCCTTTGCCTCGGTGCAGCGCCTGGCCAGTGCCAACTTCAAGGACGCGGGCCTGTTCCTGGAAAAGTTTGTCGAGCAGGCCCGGCACATCGAGGTGCAGGTGTTCGGTGACGGGCAGGGCGGTGTGATCGCCCTGAGCGAGCGCGATTGCTCGGTGCAGCGCCGCAACCAGAAGGTGGTCGAAGAGACCCCGGCCCCTGGTCTGAGCGAGGCCCAGCGCCAGAACCTTCAGGCCACCGCCGTGCGCCTGGCCCAGGCCGTGAACTACCGCAGCGCGGGCACGGTCGAGTTTGTGTACGACGCGGCCGAAGGCCACTTCTACTTCCTGGAGGTGAACACGCGCCTGCAGGTGGAGCACGGCGTGACCGAGCAGGTCAGCGGGGTGGACCTGGTGGCCTGGATGGTGCAACTGGCCGCGGGCGACCTGCCGCCGCTGCACACCCTGCAGCCGGTGCTGCGTGGCGCGTCGATCCAGGTGCGCCTGTATGCCGAAGACCCGGCGCGCAACTTTCAGCCCAGCACCGGCGTGCTGACCGAGGTGGTGTGGCCCCAGGGCCCGCGTGTGGACACCTGGGTGGAGCGGGGCAGCGAAGTGCCCGCCTTCTACGACCCCATGATCGCCAAGCTGATCGTGACGGCGGACACACGCGAGCAGGCACTCGACCGCATGGCCCGGGCCCTGGCCGACACCCGCATCGCCGGCATCGAGACCAACCTGGCCTACCTGCGCCGCATCGTGGCCGACCCGGTGTTTCAGCAGGGCCGCCAGATCACGCGCTTCCTGTCGACGCTGGCCTACCAGGCTCAGGCCCTGGAGGTGCTGGAAGGCGGCGTGCAGACCACGGTGCAGGACTGGCCCGGCCGCCAGGGCCACTGGGATGTGGGCGTGCCGCCTTCAGGCCCCATGGACGCCTACGCCCACCGCGCGGCCAACGCGCTGGTGGGCAATGCGCCGGAGGCGGCCACGCTGGAGTGCGTGATGAGCGGGCCCAGCCTGCGCTTTCACCACGAGGCCGTGGTGGCCGTGACCGGCGCGCCGGTCGAGCTCACACTCGATGGCCAGCCGCTGGCGCCCTGGGCGTCGCACCGGATCCCGGCCGGCGGCGTGCTGCGCATCGGCCGCATGGCCGACACCGGCTGCCGCGCCTACCTGGCCGTGGGCGGGGGCATTGACGTGCCGCTGTACCTGGGCAGCCGCAGCACCTTCACCCTGGGCCAGTTCGGCGGGCACGCCGGGCGCACCCTGCGCGTGGGCGACATGCTGCACCTGGCGGCTCCGCATGAAGGTGTGGCGGGCCAGCAGGCCCCGGCCGCGCTGGTGCCCACCTGCACCCACCATTGGGATGTGGCCGTGCTGTACGGCCCGCACGGCGCGCCTGATTTCTTCCTGCCCGACGACGTGGACACCTTTTTTGCCACCGACTGGCAGGTGCACTACAACTCCAGCCGCACCGGGGTGCGCCTGATCGGCCCCAAGCCGCAGTGGGCGCGGCGCGATGGCGGCGAGGCGGGCCTGCACCCCTCGAACATCCACGACAACGCTTATGCCATCGGCGCGATTGATTTCACCGGCGACATGCCCGTGATCCTGGGCCCCGACGGCCCCAGCCTGGGCGGCTTCGTGTGCCCGGCCGTGGTGGTCGACGCCGAGCTGTGGAAGCTGGGCCAGCTGCGCCCCGGTGATACGGTGCGCTTTCACCGCATCAGTGCCGAAGCCGCCCAGGCCCGGCGTCAGGCCGTGGACGCCGCCCTGGCGTCGATGCAGGCCACATCGGCGTTGCCCATCACCTCCACGGCCGCCAAGGCCGCTGTGGATGCGCCGGATGGGCTGGCCTTGCCCACCACGCCCCAGGACGACGCGCAGGCCTGCCCCAGCCCCATCCTGATGTCCGACCCGGCCCGTGACGACGTGCCCGCCATGGTGATCCGCCAGGCCGGCGACCGCTACGTGCTGGTCGAATTCGGCCCCCTGGTGCTGGACATCGAACTGCGCCTGCGCGTGCACGT
>JBEGRT010000193.1:0-3144 GCA_041180305.1 Pseudomonadota bacterium | reverse complement strand
TGCGCCACCAGCCGATGCACGCGTTGCCATGTGGCGCGATAGGCCACGGCAGTCAGTGCGTTCTGACACACGCCCAGAGCCAGCAGCCCCAGGTGATACGGTGCCACTGAGATTTCGGGGTTCACGCCTGGCTTCCTTCCTTGTGCTCGTGGGCCAGCTTCGCCCGCGCTTCGGCAGCGTGCACTCTGTTGCGCCCCAGGCGCTTGGCCTGATAGAGAGCCTCGTCTGCACGTCGCAGCAAGGTTTCGGGTGAGCCACCGTTTGTTTCGGCCACGCCAATCGAGACGGTGACCTTCGGGATCACCTCGGCGCGGAAGCTCAGGCTCAGGGCTTCTATGTCATGTCGGATCTGATCGAGCTTGATCAGGGCATCGTCCAGGCGGCAGCCTGGCATCACCAGCACCAACTCTTCACCGCCGTACCGGAAGGCCAGGTCATACACGCGGGTCTTTTCCATCAGCAGATGTCCCACGGTCTGAAGAACCAGATCGCCCGCTTCATGGCCCCAGGTGTCATTGAAGCGCTTGAAGTGGTCGATGTCGATCATGGCCAGTGACACGGGCATCTGTTGTTGGGCGCAGCGGGTGATCTCGATCGGCAGGCGCTGATCCAGCAGGCGACGGTTGTAGAGACCCGTCAGGCCATCGCGGGTGGCGCGGTCACTCAGCGAGTTGCGCAGGCGCAGGTTCGACAAGGCCATTTTCAGGGTCTCGGCGAATCGTTCCGCGCGGGATTCGACGTCTGCCAGCGCGTCGGCGCCCAGTTCTGACGGTGCAAACAGGTGCAGGGCACCCACGGTTTCGCTGTTTGCCGACATGGGCAGGCACAGGTAAGGCATGAGCTTGAAGCCCATCGGTGCGTGCAAGTGCTCGCAGCACAGGTGCATGCCGTTGCCCATGAAGCTGTGCGCGCGGCCACGCCTCAGGCCCCAGCATTGGTCCAGCCGGTAAGTTTCTGCCAGGGGAGGGGGCTCGCCCCACTGACCGACCAGCACCAGACTGCCGTCATCGCGCGTGACACTCAACCCGCCATGCCAGTCTGGGAACAGGCGGGTCGCCGCCTGCCTGACGACCTTGAAGGCTTCTTCGTAGCTCACGGCGGTGTTCAGCAGGTCACTGCTGTCTTGCAAGGTGACGCTGTCTGCTTGCGCGTCATTGAGCTGGGTGATCAATTGCTCAAGGCGCGCCCTGTGCTGATGCGCCTGGGCCTCAATGGCCTTGTAATCTGCAATGCTGATCAGATAGGCGCGCAGGTACACCTTGCCATCTTCGTGTTCGAAGACGCCCCGCATCAGGAACCATTGCTGGCTGCCATCGCCCATGCGCAGGCGAACCTGCGTTTCGATGCCATTGCGCCCTTCGCTCAGGGCTTTCATGATCGCAGGGCGCACCACGGAGAGGTCTTCGTCGGGCACCATGTCGCCAGTGCTCTTGCCCACCAGCGTCCAGTTGCGGGGGTAGCGCCACAGCTTGGAAACGTTCTTCGAGGCGAAATCGATGCGACGGGTGTCGTCCAGCACATAGCGGATCACGGCCACGGGGCCCACGTCAAACAGAGAGCGCTCCTGCTGAAGCGTCAGTTGGGCCTGTTTTCGCTGGTGGATGTCGGTGTGGCTGCCTGCGGCCAGGAGGACATGTCCGTTGTCGGCCCGCTCCACCACGAAACCGCGGGAGATGATCCAGCGCCAGTGCCCTCGCTCGTCGGGCACCCTGTATTCATGCTCGAAATTCGGGATGCGCCCTCTGAGAAAATCGCTGAAGCGTTCCATCACACCCGTGCGATCTTCTGGGTGCAGCCTGTCGTACCAATCGTTGCCGTGGTAGGTGCGTTTTTCGGGCAGGTAATCTGACGCGCCGACATGCACGCCGTCGAACAGGATCTCACGTTTGACCGTGTTGACCTGCCAGATCACGATCTGAGAGACGCGGATGGCCTGCTCGAGCTGGTCATACACGGCAAACTTGCCCGCCTGTTGCTGCTCGACCAGTTTGCGCGCTTCTCGCTCAGCCCGCTCTTTTCGAACCTGGTGGCAAGCCTGCACCTCGGTGCGTTGCTTGAGAAGGGCCACCTTGTGCGCAGAAATGTGCTGCCAGAGCAGGGCCGAAAACACGCAGATCGACAGCAGTGGCAGTGTCCACCACAGGGCCATCATGTTGTTCAGATCGGTCCAGCCAATGGCCAGCAAGCCGACACCCATGATCAGCAGGCCGATACCGACCGACCAGCGTGTGTAATCCCAGCTTGAAGTTTGGCTTTTCACGACATGAAGCGATGGTGTGCCTGATGTCGTTGTCTTCGGATGTTTCCTGTGCTTCTTGAGTGACGCAGCGCGTCAATCGTTGGCGCCATTGGGCAAAGACCGGCGAAGCCTGCCGCTCGATCAGGCCTTGCGTTGTGCCTGCAGCAAGGTCATGGCCGTGCCGATCAGGCCGGACACCTCGCTCATGTTGCCGGGCACGATCATGGTGTTGTTGGTGCGGGCCAGTTCGGCGTAGGCCTCCACGGCCTTTTCGGCCACCTTCAGGTTCACGGCTTCCTGACCGCCGGGCTGCTGGATGGCCGAGGCGATCTTGCGGATGGCTTCGGCGGTGGCGTCGGCCACAGCCCCGATGGCAGCGGCCTGGCCTTCGGCCTTGTTGATTTCGGCCTGGCGTTCACCTTCTGATTTGGCGATGAAGGCCTCGCGTTCGCCAGTGGCCAGGTTGATCTGCTCCAGCTTCCGGCCTTCGGATTCCGCAATGCGGGCGCGTTTGTCGCGTTCGGCCGTGATCTGCTGCTGCATGGAGCGCAGGATCTCGGCGGGCGGAGTCAGGTCCTTGATCTCGTAGCGCAGCACCTTCACGCCCCAGTTCAGCGCGGCTTCGTCGAGCGCACTGACCACGGCCGCGTTGATGGCGTCGCGTTCTTCGAAGGTCTTGTCCAGTTCCATCTTGCCGACCACCGAGCGCAGGGTGGTCTGGGCCAGTTGCGTGATGGCGCTGATGTAGTTCGATGAGCCGTAGCTGGCGCGCATGGCGTCGGTCACCTGGAAGTACAGGATGCCGTCGACCGTGAGCTGGGTGTTGTCCTTGGTGATGCAGACCTGGCTGGGAACGTCAAGCGGCACTTCTTTCAGGCTGTGCTTGTAGGACACCTTGTCGATGA
>JBEGRT010000192.1:0-6495 GCA_041180305.1 Pseudomonadota bacterium | reverse complement strand
GCACGGCGCCCCTGGTGGCGGCCTACATCGGCGCGGCCTACTGGTTCACGGCGTCGACCTCGTTCGCCAACCCGGCAGCGGCCTTGGGCCGCATGTTCAGCGACACCTTCGCCGGCATCGCACCCGGCTCGGTGCCGGGCTTCGTGGCCGCCCAGCTCGTGGGCGCCACCATCGGGGCGCTGCTCAACCGCCTGCTCGACACGCCCAGGCCCACCGCAGGCACACCAGAGCGCGCAGACAGCTGAGCCATCGGCCAACAGCCAGGCGCTCAAGCGGCCAGAGGCACCCCTGCCTCCTGCCGCAGGGCCTGCGCTGCCGCCACCATGTGGCGCAAGGCCTCGATCACCTCGGGCCACTGGCGGGTCTTGAGCCCGCAATCGGGGTTCACCCACAGCCGCTCGGCCGGGATGCACTGCGCGGCCTTGCGCATCAGCTGCTCGATCTGGGCCTGGGTGGGCACATTGGGCGAGTGGATGTCGTACACGCCGGGGCCGATCTGGTTGGGGTAATCGAAGCGTTCGAAGGCCTGCAGCAGTTCCATGTCGGAGCGCGAGGTCTCGATGGTGATGACATCGGCATCCAGCGCCGCAATGGCCGCCAGACGGAAGGCCTCGACGGCCCAGCGCAGGTACTCGGGCCACTCGCTGCGGCGCAGGGGCAGGCCTTCGCGCAAGGCCGCTTCGTCGATCTGGATGACTTGCACACCGGCGCGCTCCAGGTCGAGCACCTCCTGGCGCACGGCCAGCGCCAGCTGCAGGCAGGTGGCCTCGCGTGGCTGGTCATCGCGCACGAACGACCAGTTCAGCAAGGTGACCGGCCCCGTGAGCATGCCCTTCATGGGCCGGGCCGTGAGCGACTGCGCCCATTGGGTCCAGGCCACCGTCATGGGGCGCGGGCGCTGCACATCGCCAAACAGAATGGGCGGTTTCACGCAGCGCGACCCGTAGGACTGCACCCAGCCATGGCGCGTGAAGGCAAAGCCTTCGAGCTGCTCGCCGAAATATTCGACCATGTCGTTGCGCTCGGCCTCGCCGTGCACCAGCACGTCCAGGCCCAGGGCTTCCTGTTCGCGCACGGCACGCGCGATCTCGGCCTGCATGGCCTCTCGGTAGGCCGGCTCGCTCAGCTGGCCGGCCTTGTAGGCGCTGCGGGCCTGCCGGATCTCGGGCGTTTGCGGGAACGAGCCGATGGTGGTGGTGGGGTACAGCGGCAGCTTGAGCCAGCGGGCCTGGGCCTGCGCGCGCTCGGTATGGGGGGCCTGGCGCTGGCCCATGGCTGGCTGCACGCGGGCCAGGGCATCGCGCACGGCCGGCATCTGCACACGCGGTGAGGCGCGGCGGGCAGCGCAGGCCGCCTGGTTGGCCTGCAATTCGGGCGCCACGGCCGCGCGGCCTTCACGCAGGGCACGGCCCAGGCATTGCAGCTCCTGCAGCTTCTGCTGGGCAAAGGCCAGCCAGGGGCGCACCTCTGCATCGAGTTCGGTTTCCTGCGCCAGGTCCACCGGCACATGCAGCAAGGAACACGACGGCGCCAGCCACAGGCGCCCCGCCGCTGCACCGCCCAGGCGCTCGGCCACCGGCTCCAGCCAGTCGAGCGCGGCGTTCAGGTCGGTGGCCCATACATTGCGGCCATCGATCACACCCAGCGACAGCACCTTGTGGCTGGGCCACAGGTTCAACAGGGGCTGCAGGTCTTCGCGGCCGCGCACGGCATCCAGGTGCAGGCCGGCCACCGGCAGGTTCACGGCCAGGTGCAGGTTCTCGCGCAGGGGGCCGAAGTAGGTGGTCAGCAGCAGCTTCACCGGCGCGGCCTTGAGCTGGTGGTAGGCCGTCTGGAAGGCGTGTTTCCAGTCGGCATCCAGTTCGGTGGTCAGGATGGGCTCGTCGATCTGCACCCACTGCACGCCACGCTCGGCCAGGGCCTGCAGCAGGCGGGCGTAAACCGGCAGCAGCCGCTCCAGCAGGGCCAGCCGGTCGCTGCCGTCCTTGGCCTTGCCCAGGGCCAGGTAGGTCACGGGCCCGATGATGACGGGCTTGACATCGGCCGGGGCTTCTCCGGGTGCATCGGCCACCCGGTCAGCCTGGTGCTGGCGGGCTTCGGCCACCTGCTCGATCAGGCGCGAGGCATCAAGCTCGAAGGTGGTGCCGGCATGGAACTCCGGCACGATGTAGTGGTAGTTGGTGTCGAACCACTTGGTCATTTCGCCCGCGGCCACCGGGCCATGGGCCGCACAGCAAGAGGCCTCCGAGGCGCCCGGGGTGGCACGCCCACGGGCCACGCGGAACAGATTGTCCAGCGGGTCACCGGCCCAGGTGCGGGCACGTTCGGGCAGGTGGCCCAGGGTCTGGCCCATGTCCAGCACATGGTCGTAAAACGAGAAATCGCCCACGGGCACGAGGTTCAGCCCGGCCTGCCGCTGCCAGTGGGCCTGGCGCAGGCGCGCACCCTCGGCCTTGAGCTGGTTCAGCGAGGTCTCGCCCCGCCAGCAGGCCTCCAGGGCGAATTTCAGTTCTCGGCGGGCGCCCACGCGGGGAAAGCCCAGGTTGTGCAGCAAGGTCATGGTGTCGGTCGGTCTGGCGTTGAAACAGGCCGCCAGACTAGGCACTCACACCCATGACGTAAAATGGTCTTTTCTCACCGATCGATGAATTTCACTCATCATGCTCGAGCGCATCCACCTGGCCATCGTGCGTGAAGTCGAACGTCAGGGCTCGCTCACGGCCGCGGCCGATGTGCTGTGCCTGACGCAATCGGCCCTGAGCCACAGCATGCGCAAGCTCGAACAGCAGCTGGGCACGCTGGTGTGGCACCGCGAAGGCCGCCACCTGCGCCTGACCCAGGCCGGCCAGTACCTGCTGGCCGTGGCGCAGAAGGTGCTGCCCCAGCTCGACCAGGCCGAGCAGCGGCTGCAGCAGTTCGCCCAGGGCCAGCGCGGCACGCTGCGCATCGGCATGGAATGCCACCCCTGCTACCAGTGGCTGCTGCCCGTGGTGAACCCCTACCTGGCAGCCTGGCCCGATGTCGATGTGGATGTGCGCCAGAAATTCCAGTTCGGCGGCATCGGGGCCCTCTTCGGCCACGAGATCGACATGCTGGTCACGCCCGACCCGCTGCACAAGCCCGGCCTGCACTTCGAGCCCGTGTTCGATTACGAACAGGTGCTGGTGGTCAGCCAGCAGCACCCGCTGGCCCAGGCCCGGCAGGTGCGCCCGCGGCAGCTGGCCGACGAGGTGCTGATCACCTACCCCGTGCCACCCGACCGCCTGGACATCTTCACCCAGTTCCTGGCGCCGGCCGGCATCGCGCCGCGGCAGCACAAGACGATCGAAACCACCGACATCCTGCTGCAGATGGTGGCCAGCAACCGCGGCGTGACCGCCCTGCCCCGCTGGCTGGCCCAGGCCCACGCCCGCAAGATGAAGCTGGCCACCGTGCGGCTGGGCCCCAAGGGCATTGCCAAGCAGATCCACCTGGGCGTGCGCGAGGCCGACCTGCAGACCGACTACGTGCAGGCCTTCATGGCCATGGCCCGCCGCCCCCCCTGAATGGCCATCGGCCCTCAACCCTGGCGCCGAACGTCCGATAAACACAGGGTGGACAAACCGCCTGCCAGGGGCATGCCAGACCCTTGAACAGGCTCAACGTATGGGCATCGGAGGCCCCCGTGATCTTCAAGACAGTCAAAGCAAATCTGGCAATGGTCATCGGCACGATGGCCTCTCTGTCCATCGTCATGGCCCTCTGCGCCATGTTCGCCCTGCACGCCGCCAATGCGCGGCTTCAGCAGTTTGTGCACCAGGTCAATGCGCGGGCCCAGCTGGCCAGCGAGGTCATGGGGGCCGTGGACCGGCGCGCCATTGCTGCGCGCAACCTCGTGCTGGTTCAGGATGCCTCCGACCGTGAGCTTGAACACCGCGCCGTGACCCAGGCCCACGCCGATGTGGGCACGCTGCTGCAACGGCTGAAGCAGTCGGTGCAAGCCACCGATGTGCCGGACGACATGAAAGCCACCGTGGCAGACATCGACCGCATCGAACAGCAATACGCACAGGTGGCCACCCGGGTGTTGACGCAGACCTCCAGCGGCCAGACCGACCAGGCCGTACAGACCATGAACCGCGAGTGCCGCCCGCTGCTGCAGGCCCTTCTGTCGGCCGTGACCCGCTACAAGGACATGACGCACCAGCGCGCCCTGGCCATGATCGCCACGGCCGAGTCCGATTACACCCAGCAGAAGCAGCTGCTGATCGCCCTGTGCCTGGGCACCACCGCGGGCGCGGCCCTGCTGGGCTGGTCGCTGGCGCGTGGCCTGTGGCAGGCCCTGGGCAGTGAACCGGCCACGCTCAGCGCCGTGGCCTTGCAGGTGGCGGCTGGCGACCTGCGCCCCATCGCCGGCATGGACCAGGCCCCCGCACGCAGCGTGCTGGCCACCCTGGGCGAAATGCAGCAGAACCTGGCCCGCATCGTGACCCAGGTGCGCAGTGCCAGCGATTCCATCGCCACCGGCTCGACACAGATTGCCATGGGCAATGCCGACCTGAGCCACCGCACGGAAGAACAGGCCACCAACCTGCAGCAGACCTCGGCGGCCATGCAGCAGATCCACGCCTCGGTTCAGAAGAATGCCGACACCGCTCAGCAGGCGACACAGTGCGCCCTGTCGGCTCGTCAGGCTGCCCAGCAAGGTGGCGACGTCATGCACGACGTGGTCTCCACCATGCAGCGCATCACCACCAGCTCGCACCAGGTGGCCGACATCATCGCCGTCATCGACAACATCGCCTTCCAGACCAACATCCTGGCGCTCAATGCCGCGGTGGAAGCGGCCCGGGCCGGCGAACAAGGGCGAGGCTTCGCGGTGGTCGCCGGTGAAGTGCGTTCGCTGGCCCAGCGCAGCGCCACGGCCGCCCGCGAAATCAAGCAGCTGATCGGCGACAGCACCGAGCGGGTGGAACAGGGTGCCCGGCTGGTGGCCGATGCGGGCCAGGCCATCGAGGGCATCATGGATCAGGTGCGGCAGGTGGCCCAGGCCATCGAAGGCATCAACACATCCGCCCAGGAACAGAGCACCGCCATCGGCCAGGTCACGCACGCGGTGGGACAACTCGACGACGTCACCCAGCGCAACGCGGCCCTGGTCGAAGAAAGCAGTGCCGCAGCCGACAGCCTGAGCCACCAGGCGGGCCTGCTGGCTGGGCTCATGCAGCAATTCCGCCTGCAAGCGGCCTGAGCAAACCGCCGCCAGGGCGCGCGTCGATGCGAAGATCGGGGCCATGGAACATGTGCCCCACTGGCTGCTCAATGCCCTGATCTTCCTGACCGCCGCCGTGATGGTGGTGCCCCTGTCACGCGCGCTCGGGCTGGGCTCGATCATCGGCTACCTGGTGGCCGGCATCGCCATCGGGCCCTGGGGCCTGGGCCTGATCGCCAATGTGCAAGCCATCCTGCATTTCGCGGAGTTCGGCGTGGTGCTGATGCTCTTCCTGGTGGGCCTGGAGCTGGAGCCCTCGCGCCTGTGGCGCCTGCGCCTGCCCATCTTCGGGCAAGGCACGGCGCAGATGCTGGGCTGCACCGCCGTGCTCACGCTGTGCGGCCTGGCCATGGGCTGGGGCCTGGGCTCGGCCTTGATCGCGGCCGTCGGCCTGTCGCTGTCGTCCACGGCCATTGCGCTGCAGGTGCTGGGTGAACGGCACCTGCTGGCCACCCCCAGCGGGCAGACCGGCTTTGCGGTGCTGCTGTTCCAGGACCTGGCGGCCATCCCCATCCTGGCCCTGCTGCCCTTGATGGCCCAGCCCGCCGGCAGTGGCCACGCGCTCGACCTGCACAGCGCCGCCTGGGGCGTGGGCAAGGCGCTGCTGGCCATCGGGGGCGTGGTGCTGGGCGGGCGCCTGCTGCTGCGCCCCTTGCTGCGCTGGATCGCGGCCAGCCGCACCACCGAAATCTTCACCGCCACCTCGCTGCTGCTGGTGGCCGCCCTGGCCGTGGCCATGCAGGCCCTGGGCCTGTCGATGGCGCTGGGCGCCTTCCTGGGCGGCGTGCTGCTGGCCGACAGCGAATACCGGCACGAACTGGAAACAGACATCGAGCCCTTCAAGGGCTTGCTGATGGGCCTGTTCTTCATGGCCGTGGGCATGGGCATCGACGTGGGCCTGTTGATGGGGCAGCCCCTGGCGCTGCTGGGCCTGATCGGCGCCTTCATGGCCCTGAAGGCCGTGGTGATCGCGGGCGTCATGCGCCGGGTCGAGGGCGATGCCCGCCAGCGCCACATCGTCACGCTCATGCTGGCGCAAGGCGGCGAATTCGCTTTCGTGGTGTTTCAGGCGGCCAGCCCGGATGTGCTGCCGCGCGAGCAGGCCTCATTGCTGACGGGCGCAGTGGCCGTGTCGATGCTGCTGTCGCCCCTGCTGCTGATGGGGCTGGAGCGCCTGCTGGCCGCTCGCACGGCCTCACAGCGCAGTGCGCAGGCCGCCCCGGCGTTCGAGCCCCAGACACCCC
>JBEGRT010000191.1:0-5227 GCA_041180305.1 Pseudomonadota bacterium | reverse complement strand
TTCATGCGGGCAGGTCCTTGTCCTTGAACGCGTCGGCATTGGCCAGCAGGCGGCGCAGCAGGCCCAGCAAGGTCTGCCATTCGTCGTGGCTGAAACCCGCCAGGTAAGCGTTCTGCACTTCCGACAGCACCTCGGGCACCTTGGCAGCAGCTTTCAACCCTTCCTCGGTCAGCTCCAGGTTCGACACCCGGCGGTCTTCGGTGGAACGCACGCGCCGGCACAGTCCCTTGGCCTCCAGGCGGTCGAGGGTGCGGGTCAGGGCACCGGCATCGATCTGCAGTTCGCGGGCCATCTCAGCCAGGGTCGAGGCCTTGCCCTTGTACAGAAGGAACAAGGGCGTCCACTGGGCGTGGGTCAGGTCGTGCTGGGCCAGGCGGCGGTCCACCTCGTTGATCAGGCTCAGCATCAGGCGGCGCATGAGGTAGCCCACCGAGTCTTCGCTGCAATAGCGTTCGGCCTGGTAGAACATCTCGGCGGGAATTTCTTTGCTCATGCAAGCATTATTATTTGCTCAGGCAAACATTGTCAAGGCACGATAATGGCGCCTCGCACACGACTGCACCGCTTCGCCAGATGTCTTCCGCCCCCAGCGTGACCGCTTCCACCACCCCGACAGCCGATGCCCCGGGTGACGCCAATTCGCGCGTTGCCCCTGGTGCATTGAAGGCGCTCGGGCCCTTCCTGCGCCCTTACCGCGGCCGCATCGTCATGGCCGGCGTGTTCCTGGTGCTGGCCGCCGTGACCACCCTGGTGCTGCCCCAGGCCCTGCGCCAGCTGATCGACCAAGGCTTCCTACCCAGTGACCCGGGCGAGCGCATCGTGGCCATGCGCGAGCACTTCCTGGCCCTGGCTGCCGTGGGCGTGGCCCTGGGCGTGTTTTCGGCCCTGCGCTATTACTGCGTGACCTGGCTGGGCGAGCGCATCTCGGCCGACCTGAAAGACGCCGTGTACGCGCACGTGCTGCGCCAGAGCCCCCAGTTCTTCGAAACCACGCGCACCGGCGAGGTGCTGTCGCGCCTGACGGCCGACACCACGCTGATCCAGAGCGTGGTGGGCTCCAGCCTGTCCATGGGCCTGCGCAACGTGATCATGGGCGTGGGGGCGCTGATCATGCTGGTGGTCACCAACCCCATGGTGATGGCCTACGTGCTCGGTGTGATCGCCCTGGTGGTCGTGCCGGCAGTCCTGGCCGGCCGCCGCGTGCGCAAGCTGTCGCGCGCCAGCCAGGACCGTGTGGCCGACTCTTCAGCCATTGCCGGTGAAGTGCTCAACGCCATCCACGTGGTGCAGAGCTACACGGCCGAAGCCCGCGAAAGCCGCCGCTTTGCCGACGCCACCGAGCTGGCCTTCAGCACCAGCGTGCGCCGCGCCCGCACCCGTGCCGCTCTGGTGGCCTTCCTGATCAGCGGTATCGCCAGCGCCCTGCTGTGGGTGCTGTACCAGGGCAGCCAGGCCGTGGTCGAAGGGCGCATCAGCGCGGGCCACATGGGCCAGACTGTGGTGTACGTGATCCTGCTGATCAGCTCGACCGCGGCGCTGTCGGAAATCTATGGCGAGATCCTGCGTGCCGCTGGCGCCACCGAGCGCCTGATCGAGCTGCTGAACACCCCGCCCCACATTGCCTCGCCGGCCGCACCGCAAGCCCTGCCGCAGGTGGCACAGGGCACCTCGGTGCGTTTCGAGCAGGTGGGCTTCCATTACCCCTCGCGCCCGAACCAGGCCGCGCTGCAACGCTTCGATCTGGCCATCGAACCCGGCCAGACCGTGGCCCTGGTGGGCCCTAGCGGCGCCGGCAAGACCACGGTGTTCCAGCTGCTGCAGCGCTTTTATGACCCGCAAAGCGGCCGCATCCTGATCGACGGTGCACCGCTCACCCAGATCACGCTGGAGGCCCTGCGCAGCCGCATCAGCGTGGTGGCCCAGGACAGCACCGTCTTCTCCAGCTCGGCGCTGGAAAACATCCGCTACGGCCGCCCTGGCGCTTCCGATGAAGAAGTGTTCGCCGCCGCCCGCGCCGCCCATGCCCACGACTTCATCCTCAAGCTGCCCGAGGGCTACGACACCTTCCTGGGCGAGCGTGGCGTGCGCCTGTCGGGCGGCCAGCGCCAGCGCATCAGCATCGCGCGGGCCATCCTGAAGAACGCCCCCCTGCTGCTGCTCGACGAAGCCACCAGCGCGCTCGACACTGAAAGCGAACGCGCCGTGCAGGCCGCACTGGAAGCGGCCATGAAGGGCCGCACCACCCTGGTGATCGCGCACCGCCTGAGCACGGTGGTCAATGCCGACCGCATCGTGGTGCTGGAAGGCGGCCAGATCGTCGATGTGGGCAGCCACACCGAGCTGATGGCCCGCAACGGCCTGTACGCCCGCCTGGCGGCCATGCAGTTCGATCAGGCTGCGTGACACCGGTCGCGTCCCGCATCGTCACCCCAGCCCGTCAACCAATCCTGATCCAGCCCCGTTGATGGATCATCACCGACTTCCGCAGTTCATCCCCATGCAAACCTTGCCCACCCGCCTGACCCTGATCGCTGCCCTGGCTGCCACCGTGCTGGCCACCGGCTGCGCCAACATGGACGACACCCAGCGCCGCACCGCCACCGGAGCGGCCATCGGTGCCGTGGCTGGCGCCGTGCTGGGCAAGGCCACCGGCAACAACGCCGGGGCGGGTGCAGCCATTGGCGGCATTGCGGGCGCCGTGATCGGCAATGTGTGGTCCAACCGCATGGAAGCCCAGAAAAAGGCCATGGAGCAGGCCACCCAGGGCACCCCCGTGGAAGTGACCCGCACCGCCGACAACCAGCTCAAGCTGGAAATCCCGGCCGACATCTCTTTCGACAAGAACAGCGCCGCCATCAAGCCTGAGCTGCGCGCCGTGCTCGACACCTTCGCCGATGGCCTGCGCAAGAACAGCACCGGCATGGTGGTGCGCATCGTGGGCCACACCGACAGCACCGGCTCTGACGCCATCAACAACCCGCTGTCCCTGCAGCGCGCCGACAGCGTCAAGGATTTTCTGACCGACCGCAGCGTGCCGGCCAACCGCATCGAAACCGTGGGCCGTGGCTCGCGCGAACCCATTGCCAGCAACGCCACCCCCGACGGCCAGGCCAAGAACCGCCGCGTGGAAATCTTCCTGCGCGAACCCGGCCAGAACGGCTGAAGCCCTTCACCGCCACCATCCGGGTGGTGGTGAGACAATGCAAGGCTCCGGCTGCACAGGCCGGGGCCTTTTTCGTTTGCCAGCCCATCGTCATCCCGCAGCCCCCCAGCCGTCACCATGAGCCGCCCTGTCCGCAGCCAGTACGAAGACTTCATGCGCCATGTGCACACCCAGGGTGTGCTCAAGACCGACCGCACCGGCACCGGCACGCGCAGCGTGTTCGGCCACCAGATGCGCTTCGACCTGAGCGAAGGCTTCCCCCTGGTGACCACCAAGAAGGTGCACCTGAAATCGATCATCGTGGAACTGCTGTGGTTCCTGCGCGGCGACAACAACGTGAAGTGGCTGCAGGAACGCGGCGTGACCATCTGGGACGAATGGGCGCGTGAAGACGGCTCGCTGGGCCCGGTGTATGGCGTGCAGTGGCGCAACTGGCCCAAGCCCGATGGCGGCCACATCGACCAGATCAGCGAAGTCATCAAACAGCTGAAAACCAGCCCCGATTCGCGCCGCATCATCGTCAGCGCCTGGAACGTGGGCGAGATCGAGCAGATGGCCCTGCCGCCCTGCCACGCCTTCTTCCAGTTCTATGTGGCACCGCCGCAAGCCGAAGGCCAGCGCGCCAAGCTCAGCTGCCAGCTGTACCAGCGCAGCGCCGACATCTTCCTGGGCGTGCCCTTCAACATCGCCAGCTACGCGCTGCTGACCCACATGGTGGCCCAGCAATGCGACCTGGACGTGGGCGACTTCATCTGGACCGGTGGCGACTGCCACATCTACAGCAACCACACCGAGCAGGTCGAGCTGCAGCTCAGCCGCACGCCCTACCCCTACCCGGTGCTGAACATCAAGCGCAGGCCTGATTCGATCTTCGGTTACGAGTACGAAGACTTCGAAGTGCTGGAGTACCAGCACCACGCGCCCATCAAGGCGCCCGTGGCCGTGTGATGCGGGGCTCCCCACCACCCATGACCCGCCCCCTCATCAGCCTGATCGCCGCCGTGGCCGCCCATGGCGCCATCGGCAAGGACAACGACCTGCTCTGGAACGACCCGCGCGACCAGAAGCATTTCCGCGCCACCACCCTGGGCTGCCCTGTCATCATGGGCCGCCGCACCTGGGATTCCCTGCCCGAACGCTTCCGCCCCCTGCCCGGCCGCCGCAACATTGTGGTCACTCGCCAGACCGACTGGCAGGCCCCGGGCGCTGAGATGGCCCATTCGCTGGGCGAGGCCCTGGCCATGCTGGGTGATGCGGGCACGACACCCAAGGCTTTCGTGATGGGTGGCGGCCAGCTCTATGCCGAGGCCCTGCCCCTGGCCGACGAGCTGGAGCTGACGGAGGTGAACGCCACGTTCGCGGCCGACACCTTCTTCCCGACCTGGCCGCGCGAGGCCTTCGAAGAGGTGCGCCGGGAAACCCACCCGGGCACGCCCGAGGGCGGGCCGGGCTTCGATTTCGTCACCTACCGCCGGAAATCCCTGGGCTGACGTTCAGAAAAAAACTGAGCATTCATCAAGAACCATCCTCTGGTTCTTTCAGCGTGACAGTGTGAAGATCTGTGTATTCACGCACCACAACTCAACGCCGATCGTCACACCATGGAATTCCTGCTCGACCCGAACGTCTGGATCGCCTTCGCCATGCTCACTGCCCTGGAAATCGTCCTGGGCGTGGACAACATCATCTTCATCTCGATCCTGGTGGGCCGCCTGCCCGCCGAAATGCGCGACAAGGCCCGCCGCCTGGGCCTGGGCTTCGCGATGGCTTCGCGCCTGGCCCTGCTCTTCTCGCTGAGCTGGGTGATGGGCCTGAAGGACGACCTGTTCCAGCTCTTCGGGCAAGGCATCTCGGGCCGTGACCTGGTGCTGCTGGGCGGTGGCTTGTTCCTGCTGTACAAGGCTTCGCATGAAATCTTCGTCGAGGTCGAAGCCCGCGAAGAAGACGGCCCGCCCGCCACCGACGCTGCCACACTCAAATCGGCTGGCCAGCGCATGTTCTGGGGCATCATCGGCCAGATCGCCATCGTCGACATCGTGTTCTCGCTCGACTCGGTGATCACCG